>JAEUJL010000598.1 GCA_016794835.1 Gemmatimonadota bacterium
GGCGGGAGATAGGGCTCGTGCGCATCAAACTGGTTGAGGACGGCGAGGAAGGGACGATCGCCGGGGCGCTGGTCCACCCAGTCGAGGAAGGCAGTGTTGATCTGCTCGGCCGAGCGACGCACCAGGCTCTGGTGGTGATCGCCGAAGCGGTCCCGCGCCTTCTCGAGGATGCGACGCGCGACGTACCATGATTGGCCGATCGACTGCGGCGAGAGTTCCGGGCGATCGTCGTAGTGCTGGAATCCCCGGGCGAGCCCAAAGGTCGAGCGCCCGAAGAACAGGTTGGCCGTCATGGAGGCCGTCACATAGCCACGCTGCTGCATCGCCTCGCCAATGGTCAGCGGGGTGCCGTCGAGTGGCGCCCGGTAGCTCGCCGTGAGTTCGTGGGGCCAGCGGCCTGTGAACATCGAGGCGTGCGACGGCAGCGACCAGGAGGCCGGGGCGAAGGCCCGATCGTAGGTCAGTCCCTTGGTCGCCAGGGCGGCGAGGGTCGGGGTGACGTCGGCCGGCGCCCCCCATGGCGTGAGGCTCGCGGCGCGCGCGGTGTCCCAGATCAACACAACCACGTTCGGCGCCCCTGGCCGTGCCTTGGCCAACCCGGCCATGGCGAGTCGCTCGCGGGCGGCGCGCTGCACGGGGATCACCAGGCCGGCAAGGAAGAGCGTCGTGGCAACGGCGACCGCCATCCGGCGCAACGGCAGGCGCTGTCGCACCCCGTCGCGGGTGAGCAAGCGACCAATCCCGGCGGCGATCCCCGCGGCGAGCATGCGCGCCGGCCAGCTGCCGATCCCCACGCGCGCCCCGATGATGAGGCTGTAGGCGGCGGCGAATGCCACCAGGGGGACGATCACGCGTCGCACCTGAAGACGGGGGGCCAGGCGATCGACGACGAGCAGCCCGAGGGCGATGGGCAGGAGGACGAGGAGGGCGGCGAGCGGGCCGGTCCAGAGCGCTTCCGGGCCAACGACCAGGTCCGTGGGTTCGTAGAGCCGCCAGGCGCGAATCCAGGTGACCGCCGACTCGGACAAACCACCGAATGCTGCCACGAGCACCACCGCCGCGACGATGTCGCGGGGGGCAAGGCGTGGGAACGGAGAGACGGAGGCGGGTGAGGCAGGGCGCATGACGAGCCGGTGTGAACGGCCCGGAATCTCGACCCGTGCCCCGCGAATGTCTGTGACGCGGGGCCGCTCTTAAGGTGTCGCGTGCCTTGGGGCAGACGCGACGGGCATCACACTCCGGCCCGGCGCGGCTCCTCGTAGTGCGACAGGATCGCGGCGAGGTCGCTCGCCGTGATCATCCCGGTGACCCGGCGGTTTTCCACCACTGGCAGGGTGGTCACCTGGTGACGCGCCATCAGGTCGGCGGCCACCCAGGCGCGCGCGTCGGGGGCGACGGTCGGTGTGTCGGCGATCACGGCGTTGGCGACGGGGGTCACGGCGAGCCGGCGATCCAGCTCCACGCGGGGCACGCCGGTGTCCCGGGGCAGGGCGGCTCGCAGCGAATCCGGCGTGATGACGCCCACCAGGTCGCCCTCGTGATCAACGACCGGCAGCTGCGCCAGGTGGGCCCACTCCATGATCGAGCGCGCCGCCGCGAGCTTCTTGTCCACCCGGATGGTGGGGACGTTCCTGGTCATCGCTTCCCGGACGAGCATCTGGTGGCCCCTGCTGTGCGCTGTGTCACAAGCGTCGGCAGCAGGCGGCGCCACTTGAGGGGGATCTTCCCGGGTCGGGACATCCCCCGCAAGGCCGTCCCGGGTTACTGCACGGGCTTGAGCGTCGGGTACTTGATCCCCAACTGCTCGAGGTAGGTCTTGAAGCGCGTGGGATCGTAGTAGTACTTGCGCATCTCCGGCCGATACCGGGCCATGATCTCGGCGTTGAGCCAGGTCGGGGGCAGGTCCCCCGGGGCGAGGAACGACTTGTACTTCGTCGTCTTGGTCTGCTCCTCGTTGAAGTACTTCCACGCGCTGGCCACGGTGGCCGGGGTGAGCATCAGGTCGAGCAGGGTCAACGCCTGGACCTTCGCCCCGGCGAGCGCACCCTTGTGGGCGATCGGGGTCGCCATGGCGATGGTGTTGGACCAGTTGTGCCCCGGCAGGCCGGGGATGTTCGACGGATAGTTCAGCGTGACCGTGGGGACGTTCCACGACACATCGCCGATGTCGTCGGAGCCGCCAAAGGCGACGTTGGCCGGCGCCGGGCCCTGGAGGTCTTGCGTCGTTTGGGTCAGGAGCCCCGTTTCCGGGAAGCTCAGCTC
>JAEUJL010000059.1 GCA_016794835.1 Gemmatimonadota bacterium
GTACTTCGACATCGCGCCCACGTTGGGCGCAATCGACATCTCGTTGTCGTTCAGGATGACGATGACGTCCCGGTCCGAGTGGCCCGCGTTGTTGAGCGCCTCATACGCGAGGCCGCTGGTGAGCGACCCGTCGCCGATGACCGCCACCACCTTGTAGGTGTCCCCGAGCACATCGCGTCCTGCCGCGATCCCGAGGGCCGCACTGATCGACGTCGCGGCGTGGCCCGCACCAAACGCGTCGTAGGGACTCTCGCTTCTCTTGAGGAACCCGGAGACGCCCCCCTCCTGTCGCAACGACTCGAGCTGGGCGTTGCGCCCCGTCAGGACCTTGTGCGGGTAGCCCTGGTGCCCGACATCCCACACGACCTGGTCGGTCGGCGTGTCAAAGACATAGTGCAACGCCACGGTGAGCTCGACCACGCCGAGCCCGGCGCCGATATGCCCCCCGGTGCGCGAGCAGACGTCGATGATGCGCCGGCGCACCTCCTCGGCCACCTGCGGCAGCTCCTCGCGGGCGCAGCGCTTGAGGTCCGAGGGCTCGAATATGCGGTCGAGGTACGACATGGTCATTGCAAGTTGCCGACGGTCCGGCGGAAGGGGAAGCGCTACGACGGGCGATTGACCGCGAACTGCGCCAGGCGCTCGAGGTCGACGGATCGAATGTTGGCCGCCCGTAACTCGTGGCAGGCGGCGTCCACCAGCGCCGCGGCGCGGGAGCGGGCGCCATCGAGGCCGAGCAACGAGGGGTAGGTGCTCTTCGCGAGGGCGATGTCGCGTCCCGCCGTCTTGCCCAGCATCTCGGTGGTCGCGGTCACATCAAGGATGTCGTCGGCAATCTGGAAGGCGAGTCCTACCTGGTCACCAAATGCGCCCAGGGCACGGCGTGTTTCCGGGCCCGCGCCGGCGGCGAGTCCGCCGACCATCACGGAGGCGGCGATGAGGCAACCGGTCTTGCCGCGGTGGATCTCCTCCAACTCGGTGAGCGACACCGCCCGTCCCTCCGCCTCGAGGTCCATCAGCTGCCCGCCGACCATCCCCTCCGCCCCGGACGCGCGCATCAGGACCTGCACGATCTCGGCGGCCGTCGCCTGGTCGCTGCCGAGGGCGCGAGCAGCCCGCCACGCGGCGCGCGCGGCCAGGGGGATCATGGCCAACCCGACGACCGTCGCCACCGGCACCCCGTAGACACGATGCAGGGTGGGGCGGCCGCGTCGCATGTCATCATCGTCCATGCACGGCAGGTCGTCATGCACGAGCGAGTAGGCATGGATGGCCTCCACGGCGGCCGCGAGGGCGTCCGCGCGGCCCCCCCCGCCACAGGCCCGGTACGCGTGCAGCACCAGCAATCCACGCACGCGCTTCCCTCCCCCTGCCAGGGCGTAGGCGATCGCGTCGCCCACGTCTCCGGGCAGTGATCGGCGCGCGTCCCCGGCCAGCAACTCCAGCGCCGCATCGATGGCCGCACGCTCGGGCGCGTCTGGCGTCGTGCGATCCTGCGCGTCAGCCACTCGACAGCTCCGTCACCTCCAACACGCCACCCGCGCGCGCGACGAGCACCTTGACGCTCTCCTCCGCGCGGCCCAACGCCTCACTGGCGGAGCGCAGATGGGTGATCCCTTCGCCAAACAGCGCGAGGGATCGATCGAGGGTGATGCTCGGTTGCTCGAGCTCCTCCACGATCGCCTCCAGTCGCTGGATCGCATCCTCGAATCGCACGTCCATGGCCATCTCCTAAGGGGCCGGGGTATCCGCCGGCGCACCGGGCTCGACGCGGGCCTGGAACTGCCCATCGTTCACGCGCACGCGCACGGTGTCGCCCGCCGCGACCTGTGTCCGGCTGCGTACCAGCTCGCCATCCATGCGCGTCACCACCGCGTAGCCACGCTCGAGGGTCGCCAGCGGGCTGAGCGCATGCAGGCGACCGGACAGTCCGGCGAGCGCCATGCGGTGCCGCGAGACGAGTCCCTGCGAGGCCGAGCTGGCCCGTCGCGCAATGGCCTCCAGTCGTCGACGCTTCTCCTCGATGCGCCAGGTGGCCGCCTCGGCGAGCCGTCGCGCGAGGCGGCGCGTCTCACGCTGCATGTCCGACAGGAGCGGCACCACCTTCTCGGCCGCGGCCGACGGCGTGGGGGCGCGAAAGTCCGCCACCAGGTCGCAGATCGTGATGTCGACCTCGTGCCCGACGGCCGAGACGATGGGCACCGGGCTCTCCGCCACCTTGCGCGCCAGCTTTTCGTCGTTGAAGCCCCACAGGTCCTCGCGCGACCCGCCCCCGCGGCCGATGATGATCACGTCGGCCTGGCCCCAGCGGTAACAGCGATCGAGCGCGAGTCGGAGCGAGCGCGGCGCCTCCTCGCCCTGCACCACCGCCGGCACCAGGATCACCTCCACCAGCGGATTGCGCCGCTTCGCGACGGAGACCACGTCGTGCAGCGCCGCGCCATCCGGGCTCGTGATGACGGCCACGCGCCGCGGGAAGTACGGCAGCGCCCGACGCCGCGCCTCGTCGAGCAGCCCATCCGCCGCGAGGCGTCCCTTCACCTCGTCGAACGCCTTGCGCCAGAGCCCATCGCCCGCGGCCTCGAGGTTGCGCACGATGAACTGGAGGTCGGTGCGGCCGATGAACACATCGAACTGGCCGAAGGCCGCGACCTGCATTCCCTCTTCAGGGGCGGTGGGCACGCGCCAGGTGTTGGACGCCCACAGGACGCAACGGAGCGACGCATCCCGCCCCTTGAGCGTGAAGTACCAGTGCCCGTTGCGGTGCCGCGTGAACTGCGACACCTCCCCGGCCACCCACAACGGCGGGAAGCTCCCCTGCACCATCGTGCGCACCAGCCGGGCCAGGTCGTCGACGGGAAAGGCCGTCGCCGCCGTGTCACCCGGCACCACCTCGCCCGGTGCGACCGCGGTCGGGGCGCCCGTGTTCCGTCGGGGACGCCCGCCCCCGCTCACCGCCCCGCCTGACGAGCCGCGCGCACGGTGTTCTTGAGGAGCATGGCAATGGTCATCGGCCCCACGCCCCCCGGCACCGGCGTGATCATCCCGGCCACGGCGCTCGCACTCTCGAAATGGACGTCGCCGACGATGCGATAGCCCTTGGGCTGCGTCGCGTCGGTGACCCGGTTGATCCCCACGTCGATCACGACCGCGCCCGGGCGGATCATGTCCCCCGTGATGACCTCGGGCTTGCCGATCGCCGCAATGACGATGTCCGCGCGGCGCGTGTGCGCAGCCAGGTCCTTCGTGCGCGAATGGCAGATGGTCACCGTGCAGTTGGCGCCCACCCCCTGCTGGACCAGCAACGCGGCCATCGGCTTGCCGACAATGTTGCTGCGCCCGACGACGACCGCTTCCTTGCCGGTGGTGTCCACGCCGTAGCGCACGAGCAACTCCTGCACCCCCGCCGGCGTGCAGGGGGCAAAGCCATCCTTCTCCCCGATCAACAGCTTGCCGACGTTCACCGGGTGAAAGCCGTCGACATCCTTCGCCGGGTCGATGCGCCGCACGATGGTGTTCTCGTCCATGTGCTTGGGCAGCGGGCTCTGCACCAGGATCCCATGCACCGTCGGGTCGGCGTTGAGCCGGTCGATGAGTGCCTCGAGCTCGGCCTGGGGGGTCTCCGCGGGGAGGCGAATCGTCTCCCCCTTCATCCCCAGCTCCTTGCTCATCTTCTCCTTGGAGCGCACGTAGACCGTGCTCGCGGGATCCTCCCCCACCAGCACGACCGTCAACCCCGGGGTGATGCCGCGCGCCTTGAGCTCGTCCACCTCGCGCTGCACATCGTCGCGGACCGCCTTCGCCACCGCCACGCCATCGATCCGGGTGGCACCTGTGCTGGAATCACCGTGCGACATCGACTGCCCTCGTTTCGCGGATGAGTACGACCTTGATTTGTCCAGGATACTGCAGTTCCGACTCGATGCGGCGCGCGATCTCCTCGGCCATGGCGGACATGCGGGCGTCGTCCACCGTCTCCGGCGTCACCACGACGCGCACCTCGCGCCCGGCCTGGATCGCAAAGACGCGATCCACGCCGCGATAGCTGGACGCGATCTTCTCCAGCCCCTCGAGCCGCTTGACGTATGTCTCGAACGCTTCCCGACGCGCCCCCGGACGCGACCCACTGATCGCGTCGGCGGCCTGCACGAGCACCGACACCTCGCTCTCGTGCGGGACATCGTCGTGGTGGGCCGCGATGCAGTTCACGATGAGCGGGTGCTCCCCGTACTTCGTCGCGACCTCCACGCCGAGCTGGACGTGCGTTCCCTCGTGCTCGTGCGTCAGGACCTTCCCCACGTCGTGCAACAGGGCGCCACGCTTCGCCATCGTCACGTCCAGCCCCAGCTCGGCCGCCATGATGCCGGCGAGGTGCGCGACTTCCTTGGAGTGGTCCAGGATGTTCTGGCCGTACGAGGTGCGCCACTTCATGCGCCCGATGAGCTTGATGAGCTCCGGGTGCAGCCCGTGGATCCCGGTCTCGTAGGCGGCACGCTCCCCCAGCTCGACGATCTGCGCGTCGACCTCACGCCGGGACTTCGCCACGACCTCCTCGATGCGCCCCGGGTGGATCCGCCCATCAGCCACCAGTTTCTCGAGGGCGAGGCGCGCCACCTCACGTCGGACGGGGTCGAAGCACGACACCACCACCGTGTCCGGGGTGTCGTCGATGACGACGTCGACCCCGGTCGCGAGCTCGAAGGCGCGGATGTTCCGGCCCTCGCGTCCAATGATGCGCCCCTTCATCTCATCGTTCGGGAGCGACACGGACGACACCGAGATCTCCGACGTGTGCTCGGAGGCGATCCGCTGCACCGCCAGGGCGACGATCTTCTTGGCCTCCCGCTCGGCGTTTCGCTTGGCTCCTTCGCGGATCTCGCGGATCCGGTTGGCCGCGTCGGCCTCCGCCTCACGCTCCAGGCGCGAGATCAGTTCACTCTTGGCCTCGGTCGCCGACATGCCGGCGAGGCTCTCCAGGCGTCGGCGCTCGTCGGCGACCAGCCGCTCGAGTTCGGCCTCGCGATCGCCGACCCCCTTCTCCTTGCGGCCGAGGTCGCTGGCGCGTCGCCCGAGGTCCCGTTCGCGTTGGTCGAGGAGGTCGAACTTCTTGTCGAGCTGGTTCTCGCGCTCCTGGACGCGACGTTCCTCCCGCTCGACCTCC
Source organism: Gemmatimonadota bacterium (assembly GCA_016794835.1). GTDB lineage: Bacteria > Gemmatimonadota > Gemmatimonadetes > Gemmatimonadales > Gemmatimonadaceae > RBC101. Next base: position 5,162 of record JAEUJL010000059.1, read on the forward strand.
TCCCGCCGGTGTCGGGCTTCCGACTCCCAGGCTTCGCGGGCCTTCATGAGCTCTTCCTTGCCGGAGAGCACCGCGGTCTTTCGAAGCGAGTCGGCCTCGCGCTCGGCTTCCGCAACGATCCGCTTGCCGGTCTCTTCCGCGGTGGCTTTCGCGAGTGCCTGCTCAGCGATAGCGGCACGCCTTCCGGCCCCCCGACCCATAACAAAAAACGCCACGGAGGCGACGATAACCAGTCCGCCTAACGCAGCGAGCAGCGTTTGGTCCATGATCTATTGCTCCATCGCGACGTGCGCCGCGCGGTTCAGGGATTTCGCCGATCGGAACGAGAGCGGGATCCGCGGGGACTCCGGGCCTTCGGCTGGCGCCGACGTGGGGCGCGAGGTGGAAGGCGCTAAGTCGTGACAGGTCCGCGACCTACGTGCCGACAGGTGCGATCACATGGCAAGCTAGGGAGTGACCGGCAGGTGGGCAAGGCGAGCGCGCGGGCGCCGGGAAAGCACCTCGAGGGAGGTTGACCAGCAGGTTGGGGGAACCGCCGGGCCGCCGTGGCGGCCGCGTACCCGCTCGAGCTCAGCCCACCGCCGGATAGTCGCCGCTTTCCCCGCGTTTTGCGGGAGGGAGCCAGCGGCGAACCTCGGTCGAGAGCGCGTCGATTTCGTCCTCGACGTCCTGTCGGGCCGCCCGGGACTTGAGCAGCTGATCGGTGATCTGCAGAGCCGCCAGGATCGCCGCCTTCTGCATTTCGATGACCGGGCTCGTGTTCAGCACCTGCTTGATCGCCCGGTCCACGTGCTCGGCCACGGCCCGGGTGTGCTCCGGGGTCTCGTCGCTCCGGATGGTGAACTCCTCACCGACGATGGAGACCTTCACGGCGTGGCGCTTCTCGCTCACGGGGCCCCCGTGCTCGTCGGCCCGACGGGCCGCGTCCCCTGTTGCCGGACAAACTTCACGCGCGCCGCGAGCTGCCGGCTGCGGTTGGCCGCAAAGGCGAGGCGGGCCTTGAGATCGGCATTCTCGGCCTCGAGCGCGCGCACCCGCTCCAGGGTGGCCAGGTCGCTCCCGGCCGACGCCGCACTCTCCAGCGCCCGGACCCGAGCTTCCGCCGCCTGCGCTCGCCGGCGAAAGCCGGCCAGCTCATCCCCGAGGGCGCGCACCAGCGCCTCCAACTGACGCAACGCGGGCGAGGCCACGGGGGCCTCAGCTCCCTCTCGGACGGATTCCAAGTTCCTTCTCCAGGGTTTGGACGATCTTTGCGCGTCGTCCCTCGACTTCCTTGTCGCGAAGTGTGCGACTCGGATCGCGGAAGGTCAATCGCCAGGCGACCGATCGATGGCCATCGGGCAGGCCCGTCCCCCGATACTCATCGAACAGGCGCAGCGACTCCAGCAATGGCCCCGCCGCCGCGCGGATGACGGCCTCAACCGCCCCGGCCGCAACCTCGGGCGGAAGGACGAGCGCCAGGTCAAACTCGGCCGCCGGCTGGGTGGGCAGCGCGCGATAGGTCGGGTGCGCGACCGACGTGCTCCGCGCCCCGTCTGCCGCGGCGTGGGTCCCGGGCGCCGCGACATCCGCGGAGTCCAGGGTGCCGACCCACAGCTCAATGCCGAACGCCTCGTGGGCCCACACCGGGCGATCGAGCTCCACGCGGAAGACCCGCGCCACCTCGGCACCGTTCACCTGCAAGCGCCAGAGGTCGCCTCCCCCGCTGCCTGGCACCGCGGTGATGCTGCCCGCATGGGCAAGCGGCACGAGGCGCTCGGCGAGGGCGCGCGCATCCCACGCGTCGAACGCCGGTGGCTCTGGCTCGGTGAAGTGCGGCGGGCGCCGCAAGCCCATGAGCAACACCCCGGCGTGCAACGACTCCACCGGCAACCGGTCACCGGACTTGCGGAAGACCGACCCCACCTCGAAGAGCCGCACATTGCCCTCCATGCGGGTGAGGTTGTATTCCGCGCGTCGCGCGAGGGATTCGGCCACCGTATGGCGCAGGTGCGGCTCATCTTCCGCGAGCGGATTGGCGACGCGGACATGCGTCGCATCATCCCCGCGCACGAACGGCATCGGGCGAACCTCATGCAGTCCCGACGCCACGAGTTCTCCCTGCAGGCGCCGCACGACGATGGCGAAGGGGTGCTCGGGAACCGCCCCGGGCCGGAACGGCGTGAGGGCGTCGGGGAGGCGGTCGTAGCCACGCAGGCGCGCCACTTCCTCCACCAGGTCGGCGTCCCGCAGGACATCGCGACGCCAGGTGGGCGGCTGGACCAGCAAGGTGTCCCCATCGCGCGTGGTGGCAAAGCCAATGCCGCGCAGCAGGTCCGCGACTTCCTCGGCCGACACCGTGTCACCGAGGAGGCGCCCCAGCCGGGTGACGCTGAGCGGCACCGGTGCCGGCGGCGGCGGCGCCTCGCCGACGTCCATGATCCCCTCGACCCGTCCGCCCGCCACCGCCACGAGCAGCTGCGCGGCAGCCGCCAGGGCCGCCGCCGTGCCGGCCGCATCCACGCCGCGTTCGAACCGGTGGGCCGCGTCGGTCTGGATGCCTAACGCGCGCCGGGTCCGGCGGGTGGTCCGGGCATCGAACGCCGCCACCTCGAGCACCACGTCGGTGGTTGTCGCCGTCACCTCGGTGTCGCGCCCGCCGATGACCCCGGCAATGGCCGCCACCCGCTCCGCATCGGCGATCACCGTCATCCCGGGTTGCAGCGCGCGCTCTACCCCGTCGAGGGCGAGGAGCCGTTCCCCTTCGCGGGCCCCGCGGATGACGAGCGTCGCCTGCCCCAGGCGCGCGAGGTCGAAGGCGTGCATCGGCTGCCCGGCGACATGCAGCATGTAGTTGGTCACGTCCACCACATTGCTGATGCTGCGCGCCCCGACCGAAGCCAGCCGGTTCACCAGCCACTCCGGCGACGGCCCCACCGTCACGCCACGCACCACGGCCGCCATGTATCGCGGGCAGCCCGCGCGGTCCTCCAGCCGGACCTGGACCCCACCGGCCGTGGCGGCGTCGCGGCCGCGCGTCGCCGCGGGGAGCGTGACCGGGGTGCCACCACACTCGCTCGCCACCACGTCCACCAGCGGCCGCAGCCGGGTGCGGGTCAACGCCGCCACCTCGCGCGCCATCCCCAGCTGCGAGAAGAGGTCGGGGCGGTTCGGGAGCACATCCACGTCCAGGCAGGTGTCACCCACCGGGAGCGCGGCTAACAACGGCGTGCCGGTCGGGACGTCCACCTCGAGCGGCATGATCCCGTCGTGATCCTCGCCGAGCCCCAGCTCACGGGCCGAGCACAACATGCCGTTGGACCACTCGCCGCGGATCTTGCGGCGCTCGATCAGGATGCCGCCCTTGTTGCCGGTGGGCATCACCGTCCCCACGCGGGCAAACGGGTACAACGTGCCGGCAACGACATTGGGGGCGCCGCACACCACGTCCAGCAACGCCCCGGTGCCATCATCCACCTTGGTGACCCACAGGTGGTCGGAGTTCGGGTGCCGCCCCGCCTCCACCACCCGGGCCACCACGATCGGCACCAGGTCCGCGCGCAGGGGGGTGAGGGCGTCGATCGTCGCGACGTGCCGCCCGATCATCGCCGCGAGGTCGGTCGCGGATCGATCGTGCGGTACCAGGGTGCGCAGCCAGTCGTGGGAGTAGAGCACGGAGGGTCAGGAAGCGGGTACGTCGAAAGCGCGAGCGCGCCGGGCACTCGTCAGGCGAACTGCTCCAGGAAGCGAACGTCGGAATCGTACAGGAGCCGGATGTCCGGGATGCCGTAGCGGGACATGGCGATGCGCCCCGGGCCCATGCCGAAGGCCCAGCCACTGTACTTCTGGCTGTCGAGCCCGGCCGCCTCGATCACCGCCGGGTGGACGAGCCCCGTCCCCATGATCTCCACCCAGCGAAGCCCGCGACCATCGCCGAGGTCGATCTCGACGTCCATCTGCGCGGACGGCTCCGTGAACGGGAAGAAGGACGGCCCGAATCGGGTGCGGGTGGTCGCCCCGTAGAACCGCTTCGCGAAATGCGTCAGCGTCGCCTTGAGGTCGGCAAAGGAGATCCCTTCGTCGATGGCGAGTCCCTCGATCTGCGCGAAGGCGGGGGCATGCGTCGCATCGAAGAAGTCGCGCCGATACACGTTGCCCGGCGCGAGGACCCGGATGGGCGGGTTCCAGCGCTGCATCGTGCGCACCTGCACCGGCGAGGTGTGGGTCCGCAGCAGCGTGCCCGGCGCGAGGTACAGCGTGTCGTGCATGTCCATCGCCGGATGGTCGGGGGGAAAGTTCAACGCCCCGAAGTTGTACCACTCGGTCTCTGCCTCGGGCCCGAGCGCGATGGTGAATCCCAACTCGCGAAAGATGTCGGTGATCTCGTCGATCACGAGCGTCACGGGATGGCGGCTGCCGCGCCACGCGGGACGCCCGGGCATCGTGAGGTCCAGCGCCGGGCCACCGGCACTGGCCGCGCGCAGCGCCGCCGCGCGGGCATCGAGGGCGCCTTCCACGGCGTCCTTGAGCGCATTGATCGCGGCGCCGGCCGTGCGACGATCCTCGGCCGCGAGGGTGGGGAGCGCCGACATCAGCTGCGTCACGCGCCCACCCTTGCGACCAACCAGGTGGGTGCGGAGTTCAGTCCAGGCCTCCAGGGATGGCACCGCGGCGATGTCGCCGAGCGCGGCAGCGCGGAGGTCGTCGCAAGCGGAGAGGAGTTCGGCGAGAGTCACGGGAGGGTGGAAAGGCAGGACGCGGGACGCGGGACGCAGGACGCAGGACGCGAGACGCGAGACGCGAGACGCGAGACGCGATCACTACGCTGCCGGGCTTCCGAGCGCAAGCAAGCACGTCAGGTGAAAAAAAGACGGCGGTGGCGAGAGAATCGCGCCACCGCCGTCTGAGCGTGCTGCAAACGCGAGGATCAGGCGGCGAGCGCAGCGCGCGCCTTTTCGGCGAGCGCGGAAAACGCCGTGGCATCATGCACCGCGAGGTCGGCCAGCACCTTGCGATCGACCTCGATCCCGGCCTTGTGCAGGCCGTTCATGAAGACGGAGTAGCTCATGTCGTTCAGCCGGGCCGCCGCGTTGATGCGGACGATCCAGAGCCGACGGAAGTCGCGCTTCTTGTTGCGGCGATCCCGATAGGCGTATCGCCATGCCCGCTCGACCGACTCCTTGGCGGGGCCCCACAACTTGCTGCGCGCCCCGAAGTAGCCGCGCGCGGCCTTCATGTACCGGTTCTTGCGCCCGAGGCGCTTGGGATTTCCCTTGACGCGTGCCATTGCTCGTGCTCCTTAAGCCTGGATCAAACGCTTGATGACCTTCACCTCGCCATTCGTGCCTAACGTGGCCGGACGGCGCAGGCGCCGCTTCCGCTTGGCGTCCTTCTTGGTCAGGATGTGACTCTTGTTGGCCTTCAGGCGGCGCACCTTGCCGGTTCCCGTGACGGAGAACCGCTTCTTCGCCCCCTTGTGGGTCTTCATCTTCGGCATGTCGATCGTCCCAGGCCCCTACTTGGGGGCCAGAATCATGGTCAAAGCCTTCCCTTCCATCTTCGCGGACATCTCGATCTTTCCCACGTCCGCCAAGTCCACCGCCACCCGCTGCACCACTGCGTGTCCAAGCTCCGGATGCGCAATCTGCCGCCCCCGAAACATCAACGTCACCTTCACCTTGTTGCCCTCGCCGAGGAACCGCCGCGCATGGCGCACCTTGGTCTCGAAGTCGTGATCGTCGATGCCGGGGCGGAACTTCACCTCCTTCAACTCGATCACATGCTGCTTCTTCTTCGCCGCCCGCGCCTGCTTGGCCATCTCGAACTTGTACTTCCCGAAGTCCATCACGCGGACCACGGGTGGCCGGGCAGCCGCCGCGACTTCCACCAGATCCATCCCTGCTTCATCCGCAAGGGCCAACGCGCGATCCACTTCCATGATCCCGAGCTGGCTGCCGTCAGCACCGATCACGCGGACCGGACTGATGCGAATCTGGCGATTGACGCGAATGCGCTTCGTCGTGTCCTGAATAGCTGGCAATCCTCAGGTAAAGGGGTGGAGATGCCAAACACTCATCCCCGAAAATGAAAACGCGGACTCCCAGGAGCCCGCGATGAACAACTCTCCGCTGCGCCCTCGGCGCACCGGACAAGTTCATATCGAGGACTCAGACAGCTCCGCACGCGGGCCGTCAGGTGAGAGCAGCGTCTCCGCTCTACTTCAACGAATTGTAGCTAAGAACCTAGAGGACAGGGACTTAGAGGGCAAGGGGACCAGACCATCGAACCCGGAGGGCGTCGCCCCAACCCCGCCTCCGCCGAGCCACCCCTGACCCGCTCAGCCCTTCAGCCGGAACGCCTTGCCGTCGTGCTCGATCCGACCCCAGGCCACCTCGGCGTCGTGCTCGAACACCAGGAGCCACCCCTCCCCAACCGCCTGGGTCAGGAGGCGCCGCTTCGACTCCAGGGTGACCAGGGGCTCCACGTCGTATCCCATGATCCACGGCAGCGGCAGGTGGGACGCCGTCGGGCAGACGTCGCCCAGGAAGAGCGCCTTCTCCCCCTCCCCCCCATCCACCAGGACGCTCTGGTGCCAGGGGGTATGCCCGCCGCTCAGCACCGTCCTGATCCCGGGCACGATCTCCAGTTCGCCCTCGACCAGCGCCATCGCGCCGGACGCCAGCAGCGGGTCCCAATTGCGGGTGAAATAGCTCGCCGCGGTCCGCTCATTCGTATGGGTCGCCCAGTGATGCTCCCCGTGTTGCACGAAGTAGCGCGCCCCGGGAAACGCCGCCACGACGGCCCCGTCCGGCTCGGCCCGCGTGTTCCCGCCGGCATGATCAAAGTGCAGGTGCGTGTTGATCACGAACCTGATGTCGGACGGCGCGAACCCCAGCGTCGCCAGGCCATCCTCGAGCCAGGTCGCCCCGCCCTGCCCCGCGTTCTCGATCCCATAGATGTCGCGGAACTTCTCGTTCTCCTTGTTCCCGACCCCGGTATCGATCAAGACGAGCCCGGCCTCGTGCTCCACCAGGAGGCAGCGCATCCCGAGGGGAATCCGGTTGCGCTCGTCCGGACGGATGCGCTTTTCCCAGAGCGGCTTGGGCACCACGCCAAACATCGCGCCGCCGTCCAGCTTCTGGCCCGCGGCCTGGATGGCGTGGATCCTGAGGCGGCCGAGGGTCCGCGTCTCAACTGATGGCGTGGCAGCGGCGATGGTCATGCCGCACTATCGTAATCGACGGGACGCGGCATTGCGCGCCGTTTCCGCCGCGCCCGGGACGTCCGGCGGTCGAGCCGGGCCGTCAACGCCGGCCAGGTGTCCAGCCCCAGGTCCAGCGCGATCCCCAGCAACCGGGACAGCACATGCGCGGTTGAAAGGGCGTCGCCCCACGCCCGATGGCGCGCGGGATTCTCCACCCCGAAGTAGTAGCACAGCGCGTCGAGCGATCGCCGCTTGAGCTGCGGGAGCAGGACCCGCGCCAGGCGCAGGGTGCAGAGACGATCGCCGTCCAGCACGCCGCCTGTCGCCGCCCCCACCTCACGCGACACGAACCCCCAGTCAAAGGTGGCGTTGTGCGCCACGAAGACGCGACCCTTGAGCTGGTCGACCACACCGGGCGCCACCTCGGCAAACGTCGGGGCCGACTGCACCATCCTGGTGGTGATCCCGGTCAACGCCGTGATGCTGGAGGGAATCGGGCGCAGGGGATTGACCAGGGTGGTCCACGGCTCACCCACCTCGCGGCCGCAGACCGGCACGGCGGCAAACTCCGTGATGCGATCCCCCCGCCGCGCCCCGCCGCCGGTGGTCTCGATGTCCACCACGGCAAAGGCGACCCGCGTCAGCGCCGGCACCTCGTCCTCGACGCCAACCTCCTCGTGCAGCCCCCACAGGCCATCCGCCGACCGTGCGAACCCCTCCTGCCGTCCGAACAGGGACTCCGCGATCCGCGCCGCCACCACCGGCGGGGCTCCGGGCAGGCTGAGCACCCGGCCCAGGAGCGCCACGTCGTCCATGGGACCCTGCCGCAGCGCCTCTCGCGCGCGGGAGATCACCTCCGCATCGCTGCGCAGGCTCCGGGGCGCCCCGCTCTTCACCGGACTCTCATCTCTCAGGTTGGCTCCAGCTCCAGTTGGGGCCAAACATACACCGAAGCCCGATCAGTCCCAATGGCGCTTTACCGGTTACCCGGGACCGCCTACTTTGTGAATACTTTCACAAGCCCCGCCAGTACCAGTGAAACGCATCGCGGACAGCACGGTTCGACGGCTCTCGATCTACCTCCGCTTCCTGGAGGGGTCATCGCAGCGAGACCTGGCGACCGTCTCCAGCGCGGAACTCGCGCGCCACGGCGGAACGACCTCGGCGCAGGTCCGGAAGGACCTGTCGTTTTTTGGATCGTTCGGGAAACGCGGGCTGGGGTACTCCGTCCCGGAGCTCACGAACTCCATTCGCGATATCCTCGGCCTGGGGCGCGAGTGGAACGTGATCATCGTCGGCGCGGGCAAGATCGGCACCGCCCTCGCCCAGTACCACGGCTTTCGTCCGCGTGGATTCCACGTGGTCGGTGTCTATGACACGGACATCGGGAAGGTCGGGACCCGATGGGATGGGATCGTGGTGCGCGACTTCTCCCTGGTCACCGCCGACCTCGCCTCGCGACCGGTGGACATCGCCGTGCTCGCGGTGCCCGCGGAGGGCGCGCAGGAGGCGGCGAATCGGCTGGTGGACGCCGGCGTCAAGGCGATCCTCAACTTTGCCCCGACGCAGCTGCAGGTGCCGCCCGACGTTGCGGTGCGGAGCGTCAACATGGCGATGGAGCTCGAGGGGTTAAGCTACGAGCTGTCGAGCCGCGCGCGTTAGGCGCTGCGCACGGCCTCGAACAGCCGGACAAACTCCCCCGCGTCCAGCGTCTCCGGACGGCGCGTCGCATCCAGCCGCGCCCGCGCCACCACGGCCGTCGCCTCGATCGCGGACAGGTCGCGCACCGTCCGCAGCGCCCGCACCAGTTGTCGGCGCCGCTGCCCGAACATCGCGGTCACAAACGCCCGCACGTCCGCGGCCTCCGCGGGTGACACCACCTGGTGGGACCCTGGCGTGAACCTGATGACGGCCGACTGCACCTTGGGCCGCGGAAAGAACGCACCCGCCGGGACCTGGGCGACCATCTCCACGTCGTGGGTCAGCGCGACGTTCACCGTGAGTGCGCCGTAGGTCGACTCCCCGGGTCGCGCCGAGAGTCGATCGGCCACCTCGCGCTGGACCAGGAAGACCGCGCGTTGCATCCCGCGGCTCGACAGCGCATGGAAGATGATCGGCGTGGTGATGTTGTACGGCACGTTGCCCACGAGGACGAAGGGGCCGCCGGCCAGGGCATCGAGGTCCGTCTCGAGGATGTCCCCTTCGACCACCACCACGCCCTCTCGCGCGTCATAGGTCGCGCGGAGCCCCGCCACGAGGTCACGATCGATCTCCACACAGGTGAGGCGACGGCACTTCCCCACGAGGTGCGCGGTGAGGGCGCCACGGCCCGGCCCGATCTCCACGACCTGCTCGTTGCCCGTGAGTTCCAGGGCCGCGGCAATCCGCGCCAGGGCGGTCTGGTCGGTGAGAAAGTTCTGGCCGAAACGTCGTCGAATGGGCACGCGGGGCGCGCGGGACGGAGCCTAACTGCGCGCGACGAGCAGGGTGAGGTCGTCACGGCGCAGCGCGTCGCCCGCATGCGACGCCACCGCGGAGAAGATACGGTCCACGACGACCGGCGGCGCCTCCTCGCGCAGGGCGCGCGCCAGGTCCAGCACCCGTTGCTCGCCGAACGCCACCTCCTGGTGGTTCCGCGCGTCGGGAATGCCGTCGGTGAACAGGAGCAGGACGTCTCGGTTGGGGCTCCACGGTCGCTCGCGCGCGGACAGGATCGAGCCGGACATCCCGAGCGGTGGCTCCAGCGCACCGAGCCGTTCCACGGCACCGTCGGCGCCAAGGACAAAGGCGTGCGGGTGCCCCGCGTTCGCGTACCGGATGCGGCCGCGCACCGGGTCGATCACCGCATAGAACGCGGTGACAAACATCTCGGTGCTCTCGAGTTCGTCGGCGAGCGTCCCCAGCAACTTCGACAGCATCTCCGCGGGATCCGCGGTCGCCTGGGCGTGGATCGACGAGGCGCTCATGACCAACGCCATGACCAGGGCCGCGCGCATCCCGTGGCTCGAGACGTCGCCAATCATGATGCCCGTGCGCCCGCCACCCAACCGGAAGAGCTGGTAGAAATCCCCGCCCACGCTGTCGGCGGACACAACCCGCGCCGCGACCTGCGCTTCGGGGGCGAAGAGCCGCGCATCGGGCAACAGCTTCTGCTGCAGGTCGCTGGCGAGGGACATTTCCTGCTGCAGGCGCTGCTGGGCCAGCGACGAGCGGACCAGGCGCGCGTTCTGGATCGCGGTCCCGATCTGCGTCGCGATGGCGGAGACGAGCTTCTCGTCGCCCGCGCTGAAGGCCTCGCCCGTGCGGCGCTCCGACAGCGTGAGCACCCCCAGCGGCACGGCCGGGTGGTGGCCGGGATTGGTCCACAGGATGGGGACGGCCAGCACCCCGCCCTGGCGGAATCGCGCCTCGAGCGGACACGGCATCACATCATCGTCGAAGATGTAGCCGCGCTGCTCGCGGAACACGAACGCCGTCACCGCGTCGGGATTCGACGTGCTGATCGCCGGCAACCCATCCGCCTCGAACCCCAGGGCGCTCAGCACCTGCAGCGTATCGGTGGACCGATCGTGCACCAGGATCGCGGCCCGGCGGGCCCCGACGGTTTCCGAGATCTCGGCGAGGATCCGCGCGGCGGCGTCCTCCAACGAGACCGTGCGCCCGAGGATCTCGCTCGTGGTGTACAGGAGGTTGATCTCCTCGTACCGCTCGGCCAGCTCGTAGGCCGAGTGCTCCATCTCGAGCGATGACTGGAAGTAGTGCGCGACCACCGGCGCGAGAAAGGCGAGGGCGCCAATGGCCCGCTCGCGGTCGCGCGGATCACACGGGCCAATCCCGACCCACGCCCGCGCGGTGCCCGCGGTGGCGCTGATCAGCAGCAGGCCACCGGGCACCTCGAGCTCCGCCGGGGCCATCCCCGCGGTGAGCAGCCGCAGCACACCCGGCGCCGGCGTCGTGCTGGTGCCCGCGGCGACGACCCAGCCGCCGCCGTCCTGCGACGTGGTCCAGACGACCGCCGGCAAGCCGGTGGCCGTCGTGAAGCCGAGGATGACCTGGTGGAGGTCCTTCACGCACGATGGAGGGTGAGCCGTACGACGTTGCCGCCGTCCGTGAAGCGCTCAACCCGATCCATCAGTGTCCGCATGAGGAACAGCCCGCGCCCATCCTCGCGATCGAGGTGCTCGGGGCTGGTGGGATCGATCGTGCACGCTTCCATGTCAAAGCCGCTCCCCTCGTCGACGACCTCGAGCACCAGCGAAACCTCGTCGAGGTGCGCGCGGAGACGCACGCTGCGGGTCCGGTCTTCCCGGTTCCCGTACAGCATGGCGTTCGACAGCGCCTCGGTGAGGGCCACCGGCACCCGCAGGTTGCAGGCACGGGGAGAGAGCTGCCGGACCGCGCATTGGCGGGTCACCAGGCCGACGAGGGGCTCGATCAGCCGGACGTCGGAGGGGACTCGCACGTCAATCGGGAACCCGTCGTCACCGGGCAGGTCCACGAGGAAGGCGTCGGTCGGAGCAGTCATTCTGACAGAAAAACGCGCGCATGGGCCCCGGGGTCACTTTCCCGGGGGCGTGGGGGTGGAAGGATGTGGGGAATCAGAACGAGGCCAGCCCGGAATCCCTGGATGTGGCGATCTGAAACAGGGTGTCGAGCTTGGTGAGTTCGAACAGGGTTCGGAGGTCGTCGTTGAGGCTCGACAACCGGAATTCGCCACCCGATTCACGAACCTTCTTCGACAGGGACACCAGGACGCCAAGGCCGGACGAATCGATGTACCCCGTCTGCGAGAAGTCCACGAGGAAGCGGCGTTCCCCCCGCTCCAGTTCATCGAGGACCTTCTGCTTCAGTTCCTGCCGATTGCCCACGATCAACTGACCGTCGACATCGACCACACACACCTCACCATGCTTCTTGATGGTGAAACTCATGTCTGCTCCGATGGGAATCCGCGAACCGTCATGCCTGCAGCGCCGTGATGGCCGCGACGGCCATAATGTCGCCGGATGAGGCGCCTCGCGACAAGTCGCTGCATGGTCGGCGCAGCCCCTGGATGATCGGGCCAACGGCCGCGGCGTGGGCCAGGCGCTCCACCAGCTTGTAGCCGATGTTCCCCGCCTCGAGCGAGGGAAAGACGAGCACATTGGCGCGACCCGCGGCGGGCGAGCCTGGTGCCTTTCTCGCCCCGATCGCCTCGAGCAAGGCGGCATCGGCCTGCAGCGGTCCATCCACCGGGACGCCGGGCATCCGGCGCCGGAACTCCACCATCGCGTCCCGGACGCGATCCACCGCCGGTCCTGTCGCACTCTGGTAGGTCGCGAAGGAGAGGAAGGCCACGACCGGCGCGTCCCCGACGATCCGGTGTCGATCCTGCGCCGCCGCGATGGCGATGTCCGCCAGCTGGGGCGCCGTGGGCTCCGGAACCACGGCCCCGTCGGTGAAGGTCAGGACCTCTGGCGTGGCCCCGCGAAACGGGGGGACCACCATGTAGAAGGCCGACGACACCGTGGACACCCCCTCCGCGGCCCCAACGACCCACAGCGCGGCGCGGAGGACATCGGCGGTCGTCGCCACGGCCCCCGCCACGCACCCATCCACGTCTCCAGCGGCAACGAGCGCGTCCGCAAAGAAGAGCGGGTCCTGGAGCCGTCGGGCGGCCTCCTCCGCGTCCATCCCGCGTGCGCGCCGTCGCTCGTGCAGGACTGCGGCGAGCCTCGGCGCGCGCGGATCGGTGAGCGGGGACACCACCTCGATCCCTGCCGCCTCGAACGGCGTCGCATCCACCCCGGGTGCCGCGACGACGACCGGCCGGACCGTGCCCCGCTGGTGCAAGGCCAGGACCGCCTCGCGCACCCGGGGGTCGCCGGCCTCGGGAAAGGCAATGCGGCGCTGGAGCGGCGCGGCGCGCTGCGCGAGGGCATCCAGGAAGGCCGACATGGCCTAACGATTCCCGGCGACCTTGAGGCGCAAGGCGTCCGCGACACTCGGGGACACGAGTCCGTCGAGGCTCCCGCCGTACTTGGCCACCTCGCGCACCAGCGACGACGAGATGTAGGTGGTGTCCAGCGAGGGCACCATGAAGACCGTCTCCAGGTCGGGATGGAGGTGACGGTTCATGAGTGCCATCTGGTACTCGTACTCGAAGTCGGACACGGCGCGAAGCCCGCGGATGAGCAGGGTCGCCCCGATGCTCCGGGCGAAGTCCACCAACAGCCCGCCGAAGGGACGCACCTCGGCCCGAGGCTCATCAGCGATCACCCCGCGAATCATCGCCACGCGCTCCTCCACCGAGAACAACGGCTGCTTGGAGACGTTGGTCGTCACCGCAATCACGACACGATCAACGAATCCCAGCGACCGGCGCACGAGATCCTCGTGGCCCTGCGTGAGCGGATCGAAGGAACCGGCGTAGATGGCGGTGCGCATGGCGAGTCAGCGAGGGTGGGCAGACGGCAGACG
>JAEUJL010000061.1 GCA_016794835.1 Gemmatimonadota bacterium
ATCGAGCGGCAGTTCCTGGTGGAGGCCATCGTCCTCGCCACCCTCGGCGGCCTGCTCGGGGTGCTGGTCGGCTGGTCGATGGCGTCGCTGGTCGCGGCGGCGTCACCGCTCCCGGCGCGCGTGACCACCTGGTCGGTGGTGTTGGCATTGGCCCTCGGCGCGGGGGTGGGGGTGACGTTCGGCGTCTATCCTGCCCGACGGGCCGCGCGCCTGGACCCGATCAGCGCGATGCGCGCCGAATAACGATGCGCCTCGCCGACCAGCTGCGCGAGAACGTCGGGATCGCCCTCGAGACCCTGCGGGTTTCCAAGCTCCGCGCCGGGCTCACGATCCTCGGCGTGGTCATCGGCATCAGCACCGTGATGGCCATGGCCACGCTGATCAACGGGGTGCAGCAGCAGATCGTGCGGACGATCGAGACGGCGGGCCCGACGACGTTCTACGTCTTCAAGGTCTTCTCCCAGACCCCCATCAACCCCGATGCCCCGCCGGCCTGGGTGCGCATCCGCCCCGACCTCCAACTGCGCGAAGCGGACCGCCTCGCCGAGCTGCCGGAGATCGGGTACGCGTCCCTCTGGGCCATCAAGCTCGCGCGGGTGGAGTACAAGGGCGAGCGGACCCAGCCCAACCGCATTTACGGCGCCGACGACGGGTTCGCCTCGATCATCGGCGGGGACCTGGTGACCGGCCGGTGGTTCACGCGCCAGGAGGAACTGAGTGGCGCGAACGTCGTCGTGCTCAATGAGTCGTACGCCCGGCGCCTGATGGGCCGCGAGAACCCGATCGGGAAGATCGTTCGCCTCGGCGCGCGTCCCGCCGAGGTCATCGGGCTCTACGCACCGGAGAACAACGTCTTCCAGCCGCCCGGCGTGGAGACGGCGGGGATCGTGCCGTTTCGGATGATGGACCAGCAGTTCGACGTGAATCGCGACCAGGAGATGTTCATCACCATCAAGCCGCGGCCGGGGGTGACCATTGCCCAGGCGCAGGAGGCGGTCACGATCGCGATGCGCGAGCTGCGACGGCTGCGTCCGGCGGACAAGGACAACTTCGACTTCGTGACGCAGGCGCAGATCCTCGACGTGTTCAACAAGTTGACGGGGGCGTTCTTCCTGGTGATGGTGGCCCTCTCGTCTGTCGGGCTCCTGGTGGGCGGGATTGGCGTGATGGCGATCATGATGGTGTCGGTGACCAGCCGGACCCGCGAGATCGGCGTCCGCAAGGCGTTAGGCGCGTCCCGGCGGGACATCCTGCTGCAGTTCCTCATCGAGTCGGCGACGCTCACCGGGCTGGGCGGTGTGCTGGGGGTCCTCACTGGGCTGGCCGTCGGGAAGATCGCCACCGCCTTTGTAGCGGTGGACTCCCCGGTGCCCCTGAGCTACACCGTGGTCGCGGTGGCGGTCTCGGTGCTGATTGGCGTGACCTTCGGGATGATCCCCGCCCGTCGCGCCGCTCGCATGGACCCGGTCGAAGCGTTGCGCTACGAGTAGCCGGTGAGACTGGCCGACGGCAGACGGCAGATGGCCCCCCCGCTTCCGCCACCATGTAGTTTC
>JAEUJL010000624.1 GCA_016794835.1 Gemmatimonadota bacterium
GGTGACTGAGGGGACTTGAACCCCCAACCCCCGGAGCCACAGTCCGGTGCTCTAACCAGTTGAGCTACAGCCACCATGTCCGATCCATCGAAGACGCGACCGGCGAGCCTCCAACGCTCGCCGCGCGGTCCGGGAACGGGCTTCAGATTCTAATGGGCTCCGCGCCGATTCGACAGAGGATTCCCCCCGGCGCCGCTTCAGTCCTTCGCCCGATCCAGGTACTCACCCGTGCTCGGGTTCACACGAACCCGCTCACCCGTGGCGATGAACTCGGGCACGTTGATCGTCACGCCGTTCTCGAGCTTGGCCGGCTTGTACGACGCCGTCTTCGTCGCGGTCTTCATCACCGGCGACGTGTCGACGATCTCGAACACCAGGTACTGCGGCAGTTCGATCCCGATCGGGCGGCCATCGTAGTACTCCGCCAGGATCTCCATGTTGGGCACCATCCACTGCGCGTTGTCGCCCAGGGCCTCGGCGTCCATCTCGATCTGGTCGTAGTTCTCGGTGTTCATGAAGTGGTAGGTGTCCCCCGCCGCATACATGAACTGGAGCTCGTGGGTCTCCATCGACGCCTTCTCGATCGCGTCATCGGCCCGGAAGCGGTGCTCGAAATTCGCGCCGTTCCGGAGGTTCTTCATCTTGGTCTGCACCATCGCCCGGAGGTTGCCCGGGGTGTGGTGACGAAAATCGATCACGCGGCAGGGATCGCCTTCAAACACGATCACCATGCCCTTGCGGATCTGTGTGGCTGGGACGGCCATTGGAGTTACCGAATCAGGTGTTGGAACGTGCCGCAAATCAAGGCAGCCGAAAAACTTAGCCCCGTTTGTAGCCGGACGGTAGGAGGAGACGGGGCGCGGGGCGCGGGACGCGGGACACGGGGCGCGGGACACGGGACGCGGGGCGCGGGACGCGGGACGCGGGGCGCGGGACGCGAGACCTGCGACCCGCGACCTGAGAACCTGCGACCCGTTTCCCGGTCAGCGCCCGGCGGCTGTGCCTTCCAGCAGGGCTTCCAGGGCCGGCCAGAGGTTCCGGGCGACCCGCTGGGCACCCTCGGCGTTCGGGTGGATCCCGTCGCGCTGGTTCAGCCCTGCGACCCCGCCAACCCCGTCCAGGAGGAAGGGAAACAGGGTGATCCCCTCTTCCCGGGCCACCTGCCCAAAGCTCTCGCGAAAGGCGGTCGTGTACCGAGCGCCCAGGTTGGGGGGCGCCTCCATCTGCACCAGGGCGACCCGGGCGTTCGGCAGCTCGGATTTCACCCTCCGCACGATGGCCCGGAGGTTCCCGCGCGTCGAATCCACGTCCAGGCCGCGGAGTCCGTCGTTGGCCCCTGTCTCGATCACCACGGCGGTGTAGTCGTCCCGGAGCAGCCAGTCGATCCGGCGGAGCGCCCCGGCGGAGGTTTCGCCGCTCAACCCCGCATTCTGGATGGCGATGCTGTAACCAGCGGAGTCCGCCATGCGTTGCAGTACAGACGGGTAGGCGTCGTCCGGGTTGTCCAGTCCGTACCCGGCCGTCAACGAGGTCCCCACGAGGAGCACGGTCCCCTTCCGCACCCGCGCGGGGGTGGAGACCTCGGGGGCGGGCTCGCGCGCCCCGGCGCTGTCGGTCCGCACCGTATCTTTGGTCGCCGTCCCACAGGCGATGGCCAGCACGACCACACTCAGTCCACCACGCATGCTCGAAGCCCGACAGCTCACGAAGGAGTTTGACAGTGGTACCCACCACCTGACGGTCTTGCGGGACGTTTCGTTCCAGATCCCGCAGGGTGCCCTGGTTGCCATCGTCGGACCATCCGGTAGTGGGAAGACCACCCTCCTCGGGCTCCTCGCGGGGCTCGACACCCCCAGTCGGGGGTCCGTCCTGCTGGATGGCCGAGACATCACGTCGCTGTCCGAGGACCAGCGGGCGCAACTGCGCGGGGAGAAAGTTGGCTTCGTGTTCCAGTCCTTTCAATTGATCCCGACCCTGACGGCGATCGAGAACGTGCAGGTGCCGCTCGAGCTGCGCGGTGAGCGGGGCGCGGATGTTCGCGCGCGAGACCTGCTGAC
>JAEUJL010000635.1 GCA_016794835.1 Gemmatimonadota bacterium
GCCGACCCGCACTTTGCGCGCGCCCTGCATGCGCTGCTGCACCACTACCGGTTTGCCCCGCGGGAGGACCGCGAACTCGCTGCCGTGCAGGCCCCGACCATGGTCCTGCTGGGCGACCGCGACCTCCTCGTGCGGTCGCGCGCCAGCGCTCAGCGGGCCCAGGTCGCCGGATGGCCGGCCGTGACGTTCTCCGGGGCGGGCCATGTGCTTGCGGAAGAAGTGCCCGACCAGGTGCTCCAGCACCTGCTGCCGCACCTGGCGCGCCGCGGAGGGCCCGGGTCGGTACATTCCCCCGCATGAGACGAGCTGAGTAGCGGATGATCAAGCGCAGCGCCCCACGGGGAAAGGGCCGGGCCCCGTCGAGAAAGACCCAGGACGAAGCGAAGGTGCACGAGGCGGCGGCCGAGCTTCCCATGGCGGTGCCGGCGGAATCGGAGGGGCTCCCCGCGCCGGTGGGGGATGCCTCCGCCTTCGCCGCGTTGGGGCTCCTGCCGGAGCTCGTGTCGGCGGTGTCGGCGGCCGGATACACGGCCCCCACCCCGATCCAGACCGAGGCCATCCCGCTGTGTCTCCGCGGCCGCGATGTGATGGGGCTCGCGCAGACGGGCACCGGAAAGACGGCGGCCTTCACCCTGCCGATCATCCACCGCCTCCATGCGGGGCCGCGGCGCACGCGGGCGCTCATCCTCACCCCCACGCGCGAGCTCTGCCAGCAGGTCGAAGGCTCGTTCCGGAAGTACGGCCAATTCTCCGGCCTGGACGTCATTCCGGTGTTTGGGGGCGTGTCGTATGAACCGCAGGAGCAGGCCCTGCGGAATGGCGTCGACGTGATCGTGGCCACGCCCGGGCGCCTCATCGACCACATGGAGAAGCGCAATGTGGCCCTCGATGAACTCGAGATCCTGGTCCTCGACGAAGCGGACCGCATGCTGGACATGGGTTTCGCCCCGCAAATCAACCGCATCGTGAGCGGGATCTCGCCCTACCGGCAGACCCTCCTCTTCAGCGCGACGATGCCACCGGAAGTCGAGGCGCTCGCGCGAAAGTACCTCCGTCGCCCGATCGTCGTGCAGGTGGGGCGTCGGTCGCAGGCCGCGCACACGGTGCGCCACGCGGTGTATCCGGTGCCGGGGTCGCGGAAGACCGCGCTGCTCGTGTCACTGTTGAGCAGCCACGCCATGGAATCGACCCTGGTCTTCACGCGCACCAAGCATGGGGCCGACCGCGTGGTGCGCGCGCTGCACGAGGCCGGTGTCGAGGCCACGGCCATGCATGCCGACAAGACGCAGGCGCAGCGGAACGCCGCGCTGGAGGCGTTTCGCCGTGGCGACATCAAGGTGCTGGTGGCGACGGACATCGCCCAGCGCGGGCTCGACATCTCGGGGATCAGTCACGTGATCAACTACGACGTGCCGGGCCAGGCCGAGGATTACATCCACCGGATCGGGCGCACCGGGCGGGCGGCGCAATCCGGCGACGCGTTCACCTTCATGGCGCCGGACGAGATCGCCATGGTGCGCACGATCGAACGGGTGCTCGGACAACCGATCGAGCGGATCTCGATCCCCGGATTCGACTTCGGCACGTCGGGGTAGCCGCGGCGGAGCAGCGCCCACAAGCGCCGCAGGTCGCGCGCCCGCTCCTCGAGGTCATCCGTGACGTCGCTCATCGCCGGACGCGCCCCAAACGGCTGACGGTCACCGTTTCGGTGGCCAGTCCGCGTGCCACGATCAGCCGCGCGTTGGCTGCGCCGTACCCCAGGCCCACCGGACTCCAGGCGATGGAGTCGCGCGTGGTGGACAGCCTCACGCCGAACACCGCGCCAAGGTCGTGGACTGCCACCGTCTCGGTACCGGCGACGATGGACAACCGCGCGCCAGCCGTGTCCATGAGGAGCGCCGTGCGATGGCTGCGGCGGACGGCATGGTCGCGCGCATCCAGCATGGCCCGCACCGACTGGGCGGCGGCCCCTTCGGCGGCCAGCCGGTCTTGTGCCGCGCGAAACGGTGGGAGGGCCACGACGGCGGCCAGGCCGAGCAGGACGAGGGCGAGCAGCAGCTCGGGAAGCGAAACCCCGGGCCGACCACCTAACGATGAGTGCCGAGCGGGCATGAACCCAAGCTGGCGCGCACGGCGCGGCCTGTCGTGCCCGATTCGCGGCGATGGGTGCCGGATCGAGGCAACGGAGGGCACTTCCCGCACTCCCGGGTCGCCAGTAGCGTTGAGGCATGCGCCCCTCACACCGTGCCGCGTTCGGCGTGCTGCTCTCGTTGGCCATGGCCTGTGGCCTGCCCCGCCAGGACGATCTCAACCTGGCCCAGCAGGTGGCGGAGACGACCGAAGTGCTGCAGGCCATGCAGGAGGCGCAGCTGGACCTCAACGACCGGATCGACTCGCTCGCCCGCGTCGTCCAGGTGCAGGACTCGCTCATCCGCATGATCGCCAACCTGAGCGGAAACCCTCTCCCTCCCCGCTGATGCGCGTGACCATCGAGTACTGCGTGATGTGAAACTACGAGCCTCGGGCCGCCGGTCTGGCGGTCGAGATTCGCACGACATACCCGCAGGCAACGGTCGAGCTGTTACCCTCCTCGGGCGGCCGCTTCGAGGTGACCTGCGACGGGGTCCCGATCTTCCAGAAGTCGGTCGTCCGTCGCCATGCGCACCCGGGGGAGGTCGTGAAGCTCCTCGCCTCGGTCGATACTCCTTCCTAGTCCCTGCCCGAGTTCGCGCTTCCTGCCACACGACCTTCCATCATGCGCATAGCAATCTCCACCGGTGGCGGTGACGCGCCCGGGCTCAACGCCGTGATCCGCGCCGCCGTCCTCAGCGCCACCAGCCGTGGCTGGGATGTGCTGGGCATCTGCCGCGGCTACTTCGGGCTGCTGGGCGAGGACGAGATCATCCCGCTGACACGTGACCGGGTGCGCGGCATCGCCCATCTCGGGGGGACCATCCTGCGCACCACCAATCGCGGGAATCCATTCGCCTTTCCGGTGCGGCAACCCGACGGTAGTTGGGTGGAGATCGACCGGTCGGGGGAGCTGCTCTCGACCATCGAGCGGCTCGGCATCGACGCGATCATCACGATTGGCGGCGATGGTTCGCTGCGCATCGGCCAGCAGCTCCACGAGCGCGGCGTCCGGATCGTCGGGGTGCCGAAAACGATCGACAATGACGTGGCCGGGACGATCACGACCTTCGGGTTCGACACGGCGGTCAACACGGCGATCGAGGCGATCGACAAGCTGCACACCACGGCGGAGTCGCACGAACGCGTCATCGTGATGGAGGTGATGGGACGGCATGCGGGCTTCATTGCGCTCCACGCCGGGGTGGCCGCCACCGCGGACGTGATCCTGATTCCGGAGGTCCCGTTCGACATCGAGAAGGTCTGCGCGAAGGTGCGTTCGCGCGATCGCAGTGGGCAGCGCTTCTCGATCGTCGTCGTGGCCGAGGGGGCGTTTCCGGTCGGCGGGCAGGAGGCGATCATGGGATCGTCGCTCCCTGGCCAGGACAAGCGCGTGGGCGGCATCGCAAGCCGGATTGCCTGGGAGATCCAGGAGCGCACGGGCAAGGAAGCGCGCTCCCTCGTCCTCGGACACCTCCAGCGTGGCGGCTCGCCGACGGGATACGACCGCCTGCTCGCCACCCGGTTTGGCGGTGCGGCGGTCGAGGCCGTGGAGCAGAAGAAGTGGGGGCACATGGTCGCCCTGCAGTCGCCCCACATTGTGGCGATCCCGATTGCCGACGCGATCGGTGCCCCCCGGCGCGTCGAGCTGACCCACGACATCGTGCGCACGGCACGTGCGGCGGGCATTTCCTTCGGCGACTAGGGAACCACGGCACATCGCGGGCTGGCCCGGGTACCGGAGGTCACTGGGTGTCCAGCTGTCCGTTTGGGAGCGTCCCCGATGGGTGACGCCGACGGCGTCGGCACACGAGGGGAGTTGACAAGCGGTTCTGGCCCATATGTTTAGCCCGCCCCAGCCGGGGCGACGCGTTCGGCACGAGCGGTGCATCAGGCAGGGGAAGCCGTGGCCCTGGAGGGCAACACGATGGTGCGTTGGACGGTCGGTGCATTGACGGTTGGCGGACTCCTGCTTGCGGCATCGCCGCGGGCGGCGGGCGCGCAGCAATTGCGCTCCCTGGTTCCGGCGCGCCGTGAGCAGGCACCCGAAATCCCGCGCGAGTACCGTCCGCCGCGCGGGATGTGCCGCATCTGGATCGATGGCGTGCCCCCCGACAAGCAGCCCGCCCCCGTCGACTGTGCCACGGCGGTGAAGAACAAGCCGCGCAACGGCCGGGTGATCTTCGGGGAGGACGCGAGGGAGGAGTCGGACTCGGGGAAGAAGGACAAGCCGAAGAAGCCGTAGCGTCACCGCGCTGGGTTAGGTTGACCCATGCGCAGCAACGTTCGCGATCGCTCGCTCCCCCCGGACCACGAGGCATTCCTCGCGGCCAAGCCGCCAACCGGGCGCGTCATCATCATCGCCCCCACGCGCGCCGCGTGCGAGACCATCGAGCTCGCGCTGGGGCTCCACATCGACACGGTGCTGGAGCGAGAACACGGCGAGGAGGTCCGGGCCCTCGCGCGCGGGGGGCGCGGGTTCGGGATCGTCGCCGGGACCGGCACGGGAAAGACGCTCGCCGTGCGTCCCATCGCCGAGGTGATCCTCGGCACGACCGAGCTGCGGGTGGGGGTGGTGAATCGCGAACGCGAGGCCACCCCGGAGACGCCGACGTGGAATGTCATCATCGTCACCACCGGGATCGCGCGCCGGTGGTTCATGGACGGCGACATCCTGCCCGGCGACACGCTCGTCATCGACGAGATCCACCAGACCTCGGCCGAGCTGGAGCTGTGCCTCGCGTTAGGCAAGCGCGTGGGCTGCCGCTTCATCTGGCTGTCCGCGACCGTCGACCCGTCGTTCTACGCCCGGTACCTGGAGGCCGCGGACATCGTCCACAGCACGGCCTTTGACCCGTCGCGGGCCGCCGACGTGCGGGTGGTGCGCCGGGACCCGGCGGAGTTCCTCGACGACAAGTTCCTGCAGCAGGTGATGCGCGAGCGTCGCGGGGTGGGGATGTTCCTGCCGACGCGCGCGGCGGTGGAGCAGGTCGCCGCGGTCGTGGGGGACCGGTTCCGCCGGATCACCAGCGCCTTCTACCATGGCGGCGAGCCGATCCGCGTGATCCGCCCGTTCCTCGAGGAGGGCGCGCCCAAGCCGTTCTTCCTCGCCATGACCGCCGCCGGACAAAGCGCCTTGAACATCAAGGGGCTCGATACCGTCATCATCGACGACACCCGGTTTGCCAATGTCGTGGAGCGCGGAAAGAACGTGCTCACGCGCCTCCACCTCGGCACCAACGAGATCCTCCAGATGGCGGGCCGGGTGCACGGCCGGGTGGAGGGCGGCCGGGTCTACCTGCTCACCGACCGCGACATCGTGTTCGCCGCCCTCCGGCCAACCCCGCCCGAGTTCCAGCTGGGTGGTGACTCGGAGCGCGTGGCACTCACCTGTGCCGGGCTGGGCGTGCGGGCCGATACCCTGGACCTCCCCGTCCAGCTGGATCGCATCGCCTATCGCAAGGCGCTGGCGCGCCTCGAGGAACGCGGCCTGGTCGAGAACGGTCGTCTCTCGCGGTACGGGAAGATCGTGGAGTCGCTGCCGGTGGAACGGCCGTGGGCCGAGCTGATCGCCCATGGCGAGGATCGCCTGATGCCGTACCTCGCCGTGATGGCGAGCATCGAGAGCCTGCACCGGATGACGCGGGAGCAGCGCGACCTCGAGGGGTTGGTCGTGGCCGGGAGCGATCACCTCACGGCCTACAACGTGTATGCCGAAGCCTTCCGCAAGGCGGGCTACCTCGGCGAGGTCTACGGCCTGCCCCGGCACCTCTTCGACGAGGCGATGATGGCCTCGTGGGCCGACCGCCGCGGTGTCCTCGTCAAGGCGGTGGAGGATGCCGCCCTGGCGATGGCGAGTGTCTGTCGCGCCGTCGGGGTCCCGCTGCCGGAGGCCATGCCGCCGGCTGATGAGGCGGTGCGCCGCGCATTCTGCGACCTCGTCGCTCGCATCATGCCGTTCGACCTCGTGATCGACGAGGCGACGGTGGACGGGCAGGAAGCCCGCGTCTCGAAGACGAGTGTGTGTGGGTCCTGGGGGGCGGTCGCGGGGTCGCTGCGGTACTTCGCCGACCGGTTCGGCAACCCGCGCGCGTCGATCGAGGGCACGCAGCTGCCGAGGGACCTCGTGCACAAGTACGCCGTCCGCGGGGCGGCCGAGGTCACCTACGCCGGCGACGAACGGCGTGACGCCGTCATCCGGCGCGAACGCGTGACGTACTTTGGCTTTGAGCTGGAGCGCGAGGAGACCTTCCTCGACGAGTTCCACGACGAGGAGGGCGAGGCCGCGCGGCGCGCACTCGCCGAGGCGCTGGCCCGGGAAGAGGCACGCCACCCCGCCGTGCGCGCCAACCGGCGTGACATCGATGAGGTGCGTGAGTGCTATCGGCGGAGTGGCGGCGTCACCCCGCGACTCGGACTGGCGGAGCTGCGCGCGCGATATCTCGAAGCGCTGGCCGGTGTGCGGTCCGTGCGCGAGTACCGGGCGGCGGCGCTCCGGCTCGACCTCCGCGGGCTCGTGGACGCCGAGACGCGCGCACGCCTTGCCGAGCTCCCCGGCGAGACGCTGGTCCGCGAGCAGGCGGTCGGCATCGAGTATGACGTGGAGGAGCCCACGGACGGCCCGGTTGTGGGTGTCGCGCGCCTCGTCCTTCCGGAGAAGCTCGCGCGTTCGCTCGTGATGGAGGAGGTCCCGCGCCTCGATCGACCGGTGCGTTTCGTCGTGCATCGCGGCCAGCGCGGCAGCGTGCGCGCGGCGACCCTCGACGAATTGCAGGAGTTGCTCGACCGGCCGTGGTCGCCTGAGGAGACCAGCCGGCGTCGCCAGCGCGAGGAGGAGGGGCGCCGGAAGCAACGCGACCGGGATAACGCCCGCTCTCGCGGGGAACTGGACCGGTTCCGGCGGTCCCGGGACCGGTCGCGGGTGTCGCCGAAGCGACGCGGGAAGCGTTAGGCGGCGGGGAGGTCCACGGTGTACGTCTCCGTGCGCACCTCCTGGAAGCCGCGCGCGAGGTAGTTGGGGAGCGCCGCCGGGGCGTCCAGCGTGCAGGTGTGGAGCCAGACGCGCTCGGCACCCATGGATTGCGCCTCGGCGATCGCGCGCTCGAGCATCCATCGGCCCAGGCCGCGACCCTGCGCGAAGTCCTTCAGGCCGAAGTACGCAATCTCGACGGCCGTACCGACCTGGGAGAGCTCCACGTAGCCACCCGCCTGGCCGTCCACGTCCAGCACAAAGACGCGGGTCGACGGTGACGCGACCAGCTGGGCCCACTGCGCCTCCGGCCAGGGCAATCGATCGTGCCACGCGTAGTCGGCACCGACCTCGAGGTAGAGCTGGCGCGTCTCGCGCCAGGCCGTGGCATCGAGCGGGCGCCATGCCGTGCCGGGTTTCGGGGGCGCCAGGGGCGGGGCGATCCCCTTTGCGAGCTCGAGGTAGGTCCGGGTGACCGTGGTGACAGGCATGAAGGACTCTGATGGATTCTGGAAGAAAACGGCGCTCACAGTTGGCAGCAATTGTACCCTCAGGTCCTAAAATTTGTATGAGAGTAAATGCCTATTTGACAACAGGTTAGAGGCATGGTCGGCGTTTCTGTCGGGAGCCTGGGCTTGCGTTTTTGGACTGACTAGTCCTAATTAGGGTCCATGAAGGACACCCGAGGGCGGATTGTCAGCGCGGCGGCAGGGTTGATCGCCGAGAAGGGGTTCAAGCGAACCTCTGTCGATGATGTCATCGAGCGCGCGGACCTGAGCGGAAAGAGCCACTTCTACCACTACTTCAAGTCCAAGGAGGAACTCGGACTCGAGGTGCTGGGACGACAGTTCGAGTCGTTTGCCGAACGGGGGCTCGTGATCCTTCGGGAGCCACTGATCCACCCGATGGAACGGCTCCACCTGTTCATCGACTCGCTGGTGGCGTTGCAGACGGAGCGCGGCTTCCGCGTGGGCAGTCCCTTCGGCACCCTCGCGACCGAGATGGCCGACCTGCACGAGGGGTTCCGGGAGCGCCTGGTCCAGGTGTTCGATCGTTGGGCGGCGCAGATCGAGGCCCTCCTGTGGGAGGCGCGCCCGATGCTCAACCCGGACGCGGACACGCGCCGGTTGGCGCGGTTCCTCATCGCCACGCTCGAAGGGGCGTTGATGATGTCGAAGGTGAATCGGGACGCCGAGATGCTCCGCGCCATTGCTGCTGACCTGAAGCGATTTGTCTCCTCCCACCTGCGCGAGGGTGTGCCCGCATGACCGCTGTCCTGGAGTTCGATGTCACCGAGGCGCCGGGGGGCGGTGCGCCGCGCGTGGACGATTTCGCGCGCGAGGGGTTCGAGGCCGCGGCCCAGCGCCAACTCGCGCCCTTGTACTCCTTTGCCCTCAAGCTGTCGCGGAACCCGGACGACGCGGAGGACCTTGTCTCCGACACGTACCTGCGAGCACTCGAGCGATGGCACCAGTTCCGGCCGGGGACCAACATGCGGGCGTGGCTCTTCACGATCCTCTACCACGTGTTTGTCAGTCGCAAGCGACGGATCAGCGCGCGGGAGGTGCTATCCACGGACGATCCCGATAGCCCGGTCGGGCCGGAGACGCTCGTGGGGGACGCGGACCCGGAGGGGGCGTTCTACGACTCGTTCATCGACGAGGAGATCGTCGCGTCGATCGAGGCCCTCCCGTCGGAGTACCGCACTGCGGTCCTCATGAGCGATGTGCACGGCATGCGCTACGCGGACATCGCCGAGGTGCTGGGGGTTCCCGAGGGCACGGTGAAGTCGCGCCTCTTTCGCGGACGTCGCATCCTGCAGCGTCGCCTGCGGGACTACGCGGTCGCCGGCGGCTACGTCCGCGGCGCGGTGCTTCAGCCCTCTGGCGCGTCCTGACGTTCGCGCCAGCGGGCCGCCTTGGCCCGGTTGCCGCACGTGGACATCTCACACCATCGGCGGCGCCCGTTGCGGGTGTCATCGAGGAAGACGCGGGTGCACCGAGGGTCACCACACCGACGTACCCGCGCCAGCTCGCCGTCGATCAGCGCGTCGGCCGCTGACTCGATGACCGGGATGAGGAGGGCGGCGAAGGCGTCGCCGACCGGCACAAAGGTGCGGACGAAGCGGCCGTCCTCCTGCAGGTCGACGCGGCGGGTGACGGCGGACCGGCCCAGCACCCGGTTGATCTCGGCGAGGGCATCGAGGCGGGCGCGCTCCGACTGCGCCCCGCGCTCCGCGAGTTGGCGCAGCGCGGCCCGCGTGCGTCGCGCGTCGACGAGGGTGGCGGTTGCTCCCGCCGGTTGCTGATGCGCGCGGCGGCGCATGCCGCTCGCGCGCTCGTCGTCGAGGACGGCGGTGTCCACCAGGAACGCGACCAGTGCATCGAAGTCACGCAGCAGGTCCACCCGCTGGCCGCGTCGGGCCTCGTCGGTGTTCACGAAGTCGAGCCACAGTCGCTCCCCAACACGCGAGAACCCTGTGGCACGCGGGGCCTCGTGCGTCTCGCGACCGGCCGGCGAAAGGAGCACCTCCATGCCCTACGTTACCGCCGAGCAGACGGGGCGCAAGGATGGTGGGCCGCGCTGGGGTGCGGCGAGTACATTATGCGCGTGCCACCTGTGCCCTTTTCGTCCACATGCCGATGATCGCCGTCGGGTCCCTGAACCCCGTCAAGGTGCGCGCGGTCGCCAGCGTCGTTAGGCGGTGGGGGGCCGGGTATGACGTGGAGGGCGTCGGGGTGGCGTCCGGCGTGCCGGACCAGCCGTGGGGTGACGCGCAGACGATCGCCGGCGCGCGTGCCCGGGCCGAACGCGCGCGGGAGGCGCTGGGCGCCGAGGTGGGGCTGGGGTTGGAGGGCGGGGTCGTAGACGCACCGGAGGGGCTGCGGACCTGCGCCTGGGCGGTGGCCGCCTTCGCCAACGGCACCACCTCCGTCGGCGGATCCCTGTCGATGCCGCTCCCCCCGGGGGTCGCCACCCTGGTCCGCGAGGGCATGGAGCTCGGGCACGCGATGGATGCCTATTGTGCGACCACCGGCACAAAGCATGGGGCGGGCGCCGTGGGGATCCTCACCGCCGGTCTCGTTGATCGCGCGCAGGCGTACGAGGTGCTCGTGGCCTACGCGCTGGCGCCACTGCTGAGCGCACCCCTCTGGGCACCGGAGCCGCGATGACCGCGCCGTTCGTGATTCGTGAATACGTCCGCTGGGCCGACGTGGACATGGCCGGGATCATCCGGTACGACGCCTACACCCGCTTCATGGAGCTGGGCGAGGCCGAGATGTTCCGTTCGGTCGGCATCTCGCACCTCGACTTCCTCACGCGGTTCGACTTCACGATCCCGCGCCGCGCGATGCACCTCGACTACGAGTCGCCGCCAACCCTGGACGAGCAGCTCACCGTCGTGGTCTACATTCCGAAAGTGGGGACGACCTCGCTGACCATCGCCTTCGACTTCCTCGGGGCCGGTGGCCGGCGGCGCGCGTCCGGGTCGCTGGTCCTCGTGTGCGCGACGGCGGGGCACACCAGGTCCCAGCCGTGGCCGCCCGCGTTCCTGGAGCTGCTCGCGCCCTACCGCATGTCTGCCGACGACGCGCGGGTCGCCGTCACCCGGGGGGGCCCGTGACGGGGCCGCAGGAGACCTACTTCCGCAAGGGCCTCGGCGCGGCCGCCATGGTCCAGGGTGAACTCGAGGCGGCCTACGCCGATGCCCTCGTGGATCGCCTCCGTGCCAATGACTATCGCCTCGTGGTGGGCGACCTCACCATCCTGCTCGCCCGCGAGTTCGGCTTCTGCTACGGCGTGGAGCGCGCGGTGGACTATGCCTACCAGGCCCGCCGCCGGTTCCCTGACCGGCGCCTCTGGTTGCTCGGCGAGATCATCCACAATCCGCATGTCAACGAACGGCTCCGCGACCTGGGCATCCAGGTCATGGAACCCCGGCCGGGTGCCACGGACGGCACGCCGCGTTTTGACTACAGTGTCGTGGATCCCGGGGACGTGGTCATCCTCCCGGCGTTTGGCGTGACCCATGCCGACTTCCAGGCCCTGCGCGCGCACGGGTGCGTGGTGGTCGACACGACCTGTGGCTCGGTCCTGAATGTGTGGAAGCGCGTGGAGCAGTATGCCCGCGATGCACGCACCGCCCTCATTCACGGCAAGTGGTACCACGAGGAAACGCGGGCGACGGCCTCGCAGGTGCTGAAGTACCCCGGCGGCCACTACCTCGTCGTGCGCGACATGCCGGAGGCCGAGGTGGTGATGGCGTACATCGAGGCCGTGGCGCGACACGGCCATGGTGATCGGGACGCCTTCATGGCGCGCTTCGCGCGCGCCGTATCGCCCGGCTTCGATCCCGACCTGCACCTGCGACGCCTCGGTGTCGCCAACCAGACGACGATGCTGGCGAAGGAGTCGCTGGCCATCGGCGAGCGGGTGGGGCAGGCGCTGGAAGCCGCCTATGGCGCCGACCATCGCGCCGAGGCGTTCCGGACCTTCGACACGATCTGCTCCGCCACGCAGGATCGACAGGATGCGGTGCTCGACGTCCTCGCGGCGAGCCCTGATGTGATGCTCGTGGTGGGTGGCTTCAACTCCTCGAACACCATTTCCCTCGCGGCGTTGTGCGCCGAGCGCGTGCGCACCTACCACGTGGAGGATGCCGAGGGGATCGATCCCGCGTCGGGGCGCCTCCACTACCGGGTGGCCGGGGTGGCGCACGTCGAGGCGGACGCGGAGGGATGGCTGCCGGCGGGCAAGGTGACCGTCGGGATCACGGCCGGCGCGAGCACCCCGAACAACAAGATCGGGGCCGCCGTGGCCCGCGTGCTCGCGACCCGCGGGGAGCGCGTGCCAGGGTCGTGAGGCTCCCGTTCCTTCGCAAGCGCCCCCCGGTCCTGCCCGCCCCGCGGGAGTTCCCGTTCATTGAGCTGCGCACCGGGGAGTCGTCGGTGCTGGTGGTGCCCTCGTTAGGTGGCAAGCTGGCCGAGCTCTGGGTGGCCGGGCGCCAGTGGCTCTGGCAGAGCGACGTGACCCCGATGGCCCCCGGCGTGGACGGCGCGTCGTACGTGGAGACGGCGGACACCGGCGGGTGGGACGAGTGTTTTCCCACGGTCGGCGCCTGCCGGGTGCCCAGTTGGGTGAAGGGGGTGGGGGGCACCTCGCTGCCGGACCATGGGGAACTCTGGTCCCAGGCGCCTGAGGTGGAGGTGGTCACCGGGCCCGAGGGACAAACGGCGACGTGCCGCTGGTCCGGCGTGCGGTGGCCCTACGCCTTCGAGCGCTCGGTCCGCATCGACCGCCATGGCATGGTCCACCTGGGATATGCCGTCGCGAACCAGGGGACCGATCGCCTGCCGTTCCTCTGGAGTGCCCACCCGCTGTTCCCGCTCAGCGAGCGCACGCGCCTGGTGCTCCCCGAGGGGACGCGGTTGCGCGCGTGGGCGCGCCACGGGATCGACCTCGGGGAACTGCGGTCGGAGCACCAGTGGCCCTGGGTGCGCGCCGGCTCGCGCGCGTGCGACTTCCGGTCGCCCTTTGACGTGGCCAAGAAGTATGCGTGCAAGCTGTTCCTGGACATGCGCGAAGGGACCGCCGTCCTCCAGGAGGGCGAGGTGGAACTGGCCATGCACTGGGACGTCCGGGAGATCCCGCACCTCGGGCTGTGGCTGAACAAGCGGGGCTGGACCCCCTTTCGCAGCGAGCTGCCGTACCTCAACCTGGCGGTGGAGCCGGCCATTGGGGCGCCGGACACGGTGGACGACGCGTTAGGTGACTGGAAGTCGGCCGCCTGGCTGGACCCCGGCGAGCGCCGCACGTGGACCCTGCGGCTGGAGGGCCGCGCCGTCACGCCCGTGTAGCGGCGGGCTGGCACGACCGGGGGCACGACGCATATTGGGCGTGCACCTACCCGGAGCATGTCATGCGCGTTGCCCTGCTGCTGTCCGTCCTCTGCGCGACGGTCGCGTCGGCCCAGTCCGCCTATGACATCATCATCCGGGGCGGCACGATCGTCGACGGCACGGGCCAGCCACGCTTCCTCGGCGATATCGCGATTCGTGGGGATCGCATCGTGAGGGTCTCACGCCTGCGCCTGCGCGGCGGCCCGCAGACCCGGGTCATCGAGGCGACGGGGAAGGTGGTCGCCCCCGGCTTCATTGACCTGCACGCGCACCTGGAACCGCTGCTCGCACTGCGAGGGGCCGAGAGTCATGTGCGACAGGGGGTGACGCTGGCGGTGGGCGGCCCGGACGGTGGTAGTCCGCTTCCCCTCGCGTCCTACCTCGACAGCGTGACGCGAGGCGGCGTCGGGATGAACGTGGCCTACCTGATCGGCCACAACAGCATCCGGGAACGGGTGATGGGCGAGGCCGCGCGCGATCCGTCGGCCGCGGAACTTGCCCGCATGAAGGAGTTGGTCGCGGAGGGGATGCGCGACGGGGCGTTCGGCCTCAGCACCGGGCTGCGGTACATCCCGGGGTACTACTCGAAGACGGCGGAGGTGATTGAGCTGTCCAAGGTCGCCGCCGCATCCGGCGGGATCTACACGTCACACCTGCGCGAGGAAGGCCTCGGCCTGATGGACGGCGTGCGGGAGGCCATCGAGATCGGGCGACAGGCCCGCATTCCGATCGTGCTCACGCACCACAAGGCCGTCGGTCGGCAGATGTGGGGCAAGAGCGTGGAGACCCTGGCGATGGTGGACGCGGCGCGCCGGCGCGGCATCGACGTCATGATCGACCAGTACCCGTACACGGCGAGCCAGACGGGAGTGGACGTCCTCGTGCCACCCTGGGCGTTGGCCGATGGCGACACGGCCTTTGCGCGACGGGTGCGTGATCCCATGCTGCGCGACTCGATCGAGCGCGGGATCCTGGAGTACCTCTTGAACGATCGCGGCGGTGGCGACCTCAAGCGTGTGCAGTTCGGCCAGGTCGCGTGGATGAAGGAGCTGGAGGGCAAGACGCTCCACGACTTTGCGGTGATGCGCGGGGTCGAGCCGGTGCCCGAGAAGGCGCCACCCCTGGTGATCGAGGCGGTCCTCAATGGCGGCGCGCGGATGATCTACCACATCATCGACGAAGGTGACGTGCGCCGGATCATGCAGCACCCGCAGACGATGATCGCCTCGGATGGACGCCTGACGCGTCCCGGTGATGGCAAGCCGCATCCGCGCGCGTACGGCACCTTCCCGCGCGTCCTGGGGCGTTACACCCGCGAGCTGCAGCTCCTGTCGCTGGAGCAGGCGGTGCACAAGATGACCGGGATGCCGGCACGGCGACTTGGGCTGGCGACACGCGGTGTGCTGCGGGAGGGCGCGTTTGCCGACATCACCGTGTTCGACCCGGTCCAGGTGGCGGATCGCAGCACGTTCGAGGATCCGCACCAATACCCGGTCGGGATCGACTGGGTGTTCGTGAACGGCGTGGCCATGGTGGACGCGGGCCAGTACTCTGACCGCCGGCCCGGGCGGGCCCTGCGTCACACCCCGCCGGTGGCCGCTCGCCCGACACCGCGACGACGGTAGCGACACTCTGCTTGACGGCGCGTGGAACGGGCTGCAAGCTAGCTTCGTGAGTGTTCTTTCATGGAGCGGTTGAGATGACGCAGATCACGATCACCGTCAACGGCAAGGCAGAGACGCGCGACGTGGAGCCGCGCACGCTGCTGGTGCACTTCCTGCGCGAGGAGCTCCGCCTGACCGGTACCCACGTCGGCTGTGACACCAGCCAGTGCGGCGCGTGCACCGTGCACCTGGACGGACGGGCGGTGAAGTCCTGCACGGTGCTGGCGGTGCAGGCCGACGGGGGCGCGGTCACCACCATCGAGGGGATGGCGCGCGGCGAGGTGATGCACCCGCTGCAGGCCGCGTTCAAGGAGGAACATGGGCTGCAGTGCGGCTTTTGTACGCCGGGCATGATCATGAGCGCGGCGGACCTGCTGGCGCGCACGCCGCAGCCGACCGAGGCAGAGATCCGCGGGGCCCTCGAGGGCAACCTGTGCCGGTGCACGGGCTACCAGAACATCGTGCGCGCCGTGCAGACGGCAGCTCGCACGATGGCCAAGGCGTGAGGAGGGTCAAGCGATGATTGGCGCGAGCGTCAAGCGAAAGGAAGACGGACGGTTCCTCACGGGGCGGGGCAAGTACACGGACGACATCACGCTGCCGGGGCAGCTGCACGCGGCCTTTGTCCGCAGTCCCTATGCGCATGCGAAGATCCGCGCGGTGGATGCGTCGGCCGCCCGGGCGATGCCAGGGGTGCGTGCCGTCTTCACGGGAGCCGACCTCAAGGCCGGCGGCGTGAACCCGATCCCGGTCGGCTGGTTGCATGCCGGGATCAACGTGGCGGAGCACCATGCCATGGCTGTCGATGCCGCGCGGTATGTGGGCGAGGCGGTGGCGGTGGTCCTCGCCGACTCCGCGGCGACCGCGCGCGATGCGGCCGAGGCGGTGGCGGTCGACTATGAGGAACTGGCCGCGGTGGTCTCCGCGGTGGATGCCCTGCGTGCCGGGGCGCCGCAGGTGCACGGCAATGCCGCGGGGAACGTGGCATTCACCTGGCAGCTGGGCGATGCGGCCGGGACCGATGCGGCGATCAAGGGGGCGAAGACGGTGGTCCGCCAGCACCTGGGGAACCAGCGACTCATCCCCAACGCGATCGAGCCGCGTGCCTGCCTGGCGAGCTTCGATGCGGCCAATGACGAGTTGACGCTGTACGTGACGTCGCAGAACCCGCACGTGCATCGCCTGATCATGGGGGCCTTCGTCCTGGGGATCCCGGAGCAGCGCTTCCGTGTGGTGGCGCCCGACGTCGGGGGCGGCTTTGGCTCGAAGATCTTCATCTATCCCGAGGAAGTCGTGGCGTGCTGGGCCTCGAAGCAGGTGGGCGCCCCGGTGAAGTGGACGGCCACGCGCAGTGAGGCGTTCCTGTCGGACTCGCACGGTCGCGATCACGAGACCGAGGTCGAGATGGCGTTCGACGCCGCCGGCAAGATCGTCGGGTTGCGGGTCCACACGGTCGCCAACATGGGGGCGCACTTCACCCTCTTCGCGCCCGCGGTCCCGACCTACCTGTACGGGACGCTCCTGTCGGGCCAGTACGACATTCCGGTGATCCATGTGTCGGTGACCGCCGCGTACACGAACACCGTGCCGGTGGACGCGTACCGCGGGGCCGGGCGCCCCGAGGCGACGTACGTGCTCGAGCGCACGCTCGACATCGCGGCTGGCACGCTGGGGGTGGACCCGGCCGAGCTGCGACGCCGCAACTTCATCGCGCCGACAAAGTTCCCGTACCAGACGGCCGTGGCCCTGCAGTATGACTCGGGGAACTACGCCCCGGCCCTGGACAAGGCGTTAGGCATGGTCGGGTATGCGCAGTTGCGGGCGGAGCAGGCGGCGGCCCGCGCCAAGGGACGGTACATCGGCATCGGGCTTTCCAGCTACATCGAGGCGTGCGGCCTGGCCCCGTCCCATGTGGTGGGGTCGCTGGGCGCGCAGGCCGGCCTCTACGAATCCGGCGCCGTGCGCGTGCACCCGACCGGCAAGGTCACGGTGCTCACCGGCTCTCACTCGCACGGGCAGGGCCACGAGACGACCTTCGCCCAGATCGTGGCGCACGAGCTCGGCTGCGCCCTCGACGACGTGGAGGTCGTGCACGGCGACACCGCGAAGATCCCGTTCGGGATGGGCTCCTACGGATCCCGCTCGGGTGCGGTGGGCGGCTCCGCCCTGTTCATGTCGATCCAGAAGGTGAAGGAGAAGGGACGGCGCATCGCGGCGCACCAGCTGGAAGCGGCCGTCGAGGACGTCGACTTCAAGGATGGGACGTACTTCGTGAAGGGCGCGCCGGGCAAGCAGAAGGGCTTTGGGGAGATCGCCCTCGCCGCCTATCTCGCCCACAACATCCCAGGGGACATGGAGCCCGGGCTCGATAGCACGTCGTTCTTCAATCCGTCCAACTTCGTGTACCCGTTCGGGACGCACATCGCCGTCGTCGAGGTCGACCCGGCCACGGGCCACGTGGCGCTCACGAAGTACGTCGCGGTGGACGACTTCGGCAACGTGATCAACCCGATGATCGTGGATGGGCAGCTGCACGGGGGCATTGCGCAGGGGGTGGCCCAGGCACTGTGGGAGGGCGGGGTCTACGATGGGAACGGCCAGTTGCTCACCGGGTCGATGATGACCTACGCGCTCCCGAAGGCGCACTTCCTGCCGATGGTCGAGTCCGATCGCACCGTCACGCCGTCGCCGATCAACCCGCTGGGGGTCAAGGGCGCCGGTGAGGCCGGGACGATTGCGAGCACCGCAGCCACAGCGAACGCCGTGCTCGATGCCCTCGCACCCTTCGGCATCACGCACCTCGACATGCCGCTCACCCCGGCAAAGATCTGGGCCGCCATCCAGACCGCCCGGGGAGGACACTAACCATGTATCCCGCATCGTTTGCGTATCATCGCGCCACCTCGGTGTCGCATGCCCTCGAGTTGCTGGCCACCTACGGCGACGACGCCAAGGTGCTCGCGGGAGGGCATTCGCTGCTTCCCGTGATGAAGTTGCGCTTCGCCGCACCCGCGCATCTCATCGACCTGGGGCGGGTGCCCGGGATGTCAGGGATCACCGAGAGCGGCGGGGTGGTCACCATCGGGGCGATGGCCCGCCATGCCGACGTGGCGTCATCGGCCGTGGTGCGCGCCAAGGCCCCCCTCCTGGCCGAGGTGGCGGGCCACATCGGGGACCCGATGATCCGGAACATGGGGACGATCGGCGGCTCGCTCGCCCATGCCGATCCGGCGGCAGACCTGCCCGCCGCGATGCTCGCGTTAGGCGCGTCGGTGGTCCTGCAAGGGAAGGGCGGGAGCCGCACGGTGGGGGCCGACCAGTTCTTTGTCGACACATTCCAGACCGCCCTCGGCGCTGGGGAGCTCCTGGTCGCGGTCCAGGTGCCGGTGTCCAGCGCGGCCTGCGCCTACGCCAAGCATCCCGATCCGGCGTCCGGGTATGCGATCGCCGGCGTGGCCATTCAGCTGGGCGCGTCCGGCGGGCGGGTGGCACTCACGGGGCTCGCCCCGCGACCGATGCGTCTCGCCGCGGTGGAGGCCGCCCTGGCTGCGGGGGCCGGTGCCGCGGCCGCGGATCGTGCCGCCGACGGGGTGGAGTTCATCGAGGATGCGCGCGGGAGCGCGGCCTACAAGGCCAACCTCGCGCGGGTCTTCACGCAGCGCGCCCTGACGGCGGCGCTCGCACGGAAATAGCCCCCAGGCACGCGCCATTTGGCCGAGGGGTCGGACCTGCGTCCGACCCCTCGCGGCGTTCAGGAGCGGCCGAGCAGCCGCTTGAGCCAGTCCATCAGGCTTCGCCAGAGGAGGGGGAGCAGGCGCAACTCCCGCGATGCCTCCACGGCTGGTGGGGCGGGGGTGCTGGTGGCCGTGCTCGGCGTCGCGCTCACGGCAGGCTCCGGTGCCCGTTCCAGCTTCTCCCGTGCGGCCACGACAAACTGCTGGAACAGCTGCTTCGAGACCGACTCGATGAGGCCGCGGCCGAACTGCATGATGCGCCCGGCGATGTCGATGGTCGCGTCGACGGTCACGTGGGTGGATCCGTCCGCGCCGGGCGTCGCGATGGCCACCATGTGCATGCGGGCGGACCCGCTGCCGCCGCTCTCCTTGCCTTCGCCCGTGATCGTGACGCGCCGAAGCGCGGGGTCGACCTCGGTGAGGATCGCCCGGCCAGCGTACGCCGTGCTGACCGGGCCGACCTTGACCCGCACACGCCCCACGTGGGTGCGAGCGTCGATGCTCTCCGTCAGTTCGGCACCGGGGAGGCAGGTCACGACGTCCGCCGGGTTATTCAGGAAGGCAAAGACCCGGTCCGGGTCCGCCTGCACCGTGAACGATTCGTGGATGACCAGGGACATGGGCGCCTCCTGCGTAGTCCCAACGATATCCCCATCCCTGCGCGACCGGCAGGGCACCCAGGCCGGTCGCGTCCCGGTCGGTGCCCTTAGCGTGACCGGCTAGTAGTTGAACTGCGCCTGCAGCCGGAGGAATCCACCCTTCTGCCGGTAGTTAGCCGGAAGGCCGGCGTCCACCATGAGTCGGTCCGACCGCGTGTACTGGGCGGTGAGCTCGAAGCTCGAGGTCGGCAGCCACTCGATGCCGCCCTCGTATTCGTGGACCTCGTAGTGCCGGGCGTCCTGCTCGACCTTCTTGCCACCGGTAAAGAACTGCGCCCGCACGAAGGGCTGGATCACCTGGCCGTCGACCTGCCAGCGGTACATGGACTGCACGAAGCCGCCGCGCAGGCGACCGGTCTCGATGGAGCGGGTGCTCGCCTCGTATTCCGGTCCTTCACCCCAATTCCACTCACCCACCAGCCCGAAGGGCTGGGCATACCACACCAGGGAGACGGCCACCCGGTCGTCGGCGTACTCCGGGAGCGCCCGGACATTCGCCGTGCGCGACGGAACGACAAAGCGGCCCTTGTACCCCTGGATGCTGGCCTCGATGAACTGGCCATTCGCGAGGCGAAACGGGTAGGTCGCGCGCGCGACGGCGTGGAGCGAGTTGTTGGCCTCCGGCCGATTGGCGGTCTGCCCGTTCATGACGCCAAAGCCAAACACCCCGTAGTCGCCCGTTCCCTTGAGCCCGCTGTCGGTCAGGATCCGGAAGCGGCGGCGGGCCGTGCTCGATGCCCAGTAGTAGAACAACCCGAAGTCACGCTCGTTGGGCACGGCGCTGTTGAGGGCGTCGTTACGGTCGAGCGGGAGGCGGTTGGAGCTCGACTGCAGGTTCTCGAACCCATACGGCACCTTGCTCTGCCCGAAGCGCAGCCGGTGTTCCTTTGCCCCGTCGAGCCAGAGGTCGAAGTACGCGTCCCGCAGCTGCAGGTAGTGCTGGGTCCCCGCGGCGTCCGACGCGTAGTCTGGCTGGACGTAGATCGAGACGCGGTTGTTGATGTCCCCGGAGAGGATCAGCCGACCACGCCGGAGAAAGAGCCCCCCGTTGTTGCCGATCGAGCGGTCGCACTGGGGGCAGGTCAGCTGCTTGTTGCTCTCGAGCAGGCGATTGTACCGGATCTGGGCGTACCCCCGCAGGCTGATTCGGTCGTACCAGGCGCGGGGTGGGGCAGCCTGCGCGGGCGCCGGGGTCCTGGGCCGGCCGGAATCGGGCGGAGTCTGCGCCCCCCCACTCAGGGCGGTGCCGGAGAGCAGGATGATCGCGAGGATGCTGCGCGGGACGATCGCGGTACGAGGCACGGGAGTGGCGGCGAGGCGCGGAAAGTGGCCGTTACAATTGCGCCTCAAGCTTGTTACAAATCTTATTGTTACAAAGCGTTCCCCTTCGCCGTGACGACATCGTTACAGACCCCCGGGGCCTCTGCCCGCGATCCCGGACGACGGCTATCCTGCAGCCGCACCCCCCTCACCGGGCCCTGGATGTGAACGAGCGCATTCGCGAGCTGCAACGCGCCATGGAAGCGTCCGCGTATGTCACCGATCGCGAGGTGGCGACCGCGGTCTTTCTGGCGACCACCCTGCAGAAGCCACTGCTGGTCGAGGGGCATCCTGGCGTCGGCAAGACCGAGATCGCCAAGGTCCTGGCCCGGATCCTCGAGACGGACCTCATCCGACTGCAGTGCTACGAGGGGCTCGACGCCGCCAGCGCGCTGTACGAGTGGAACTACCCTCGGCAGCTCCTGCACCTGAAGCTGGAGGAAGGCACGACGACCTCCACGGCGGAGCGG
The DNA here is from genome assembly GCA_016794835.1 of Gemmatimonadota bacterium. Classification (GTDB taxonomy): domain Bacteria; phylum Gemmatimonadota; class Gemmatimonadetes; order Gemmatimonadales; family Gemmatimonadaceae; genus RBC101. Next base: position 20,847 of record JAEUJL010000635.1, read on the forward strand.
GAGCGCACCATCTTCTCGGAGGCGTTCCTCCTCAAGCGGCCGCTGCTCATGGCGATCACCCACCCGGATCGCGCCCCCGTGCTGCTCATCGACGAGGTCGATCGCGCGGACGAGGAATTCGAGGCCTTCTTGCTGGAGGTCCTCTCCGACTTCCAGGTGAGCATTCCCGAACTCGGCACCATTCGCGCCACGCACCGCCCGGTGGTGATCCTCACCTCGAACCGGTCGCGGGATCTCTCGGAGGCGTTGCGCCGTCGCTGCCTGTACGCCTGGATCGGGTATCCGTCGTTTGACAAGGAGCTGCGGGTGGTGCGGGCGCGGGTGCCGGGGATCACCGAGCGGCTGGCGCGTGAGCTCACCGCCTTCCTCCAGTCGTTGCGCACGCGCCGCCTGGAGAAGATCCCCGGGGTCGCCGAGTCGGTCGACTGGGGGCTGGCCCTCGTGGCGCTCCATGCGGATCACCTGGATGTGGAGGTGGTCCAGGCGACCCTGGGCTGCGTGCTGAAGGACGAGCGGGACCTGCAGCTCGTTGGTGCCGCCCTGGCGGACGGCCAGCTGCCGGCCATGCTGGCTGTCGGTCACTAGTGCGCACCGCGTCCACGGGGCTGGACGCGGCCGTGGTGCGCCTGGTGCGGCGCCTGCGTGCGCGCGGGATGCGCGTGGGCGCGGACGCCGCGACGGCAGCCCTGGATGCGATGGTGGCGGTGACCCTGGCCGATCGCGAGGACGTGCGCCTGGGATTGCACGCCGCGCTCCTGACCCGACCCGAGGACGCGGCCCTGCTCGATGAGGAGTTCGCGCGGGCGTGGGGGGAGGTCGTGGAGGCGGGCGCCGCTGCACCACCCGGGGCTCCGTTCGTCGACCCGGCGCTCGCTCCGCGGGCGGCGGCCCCCGCGGTGGCACCCGTCACCGTCGCCAACTGGATGAAGGGCGAGGCGGCCGATCCCTCGGGATCCGCTGAGCTGCGATCGCCCAGTGGCACGGAACGCCTCAGCCAGCGCGACTTCGCGCGGTGGCCCTCCGTGGATGAGCAGGCCCTGACGCGCGTGGCGGCGCGGCTGGTGCGTCGCCTGACCCTTCGCCGGAGCCGACGGTGGCAGCGCGCCAACCGCGGACGTGTGGACCTGCGCGCGACCGTGCGGGCGGGGACGCGCGACCTGGGGGAAATGGTCCGCCTGGTGCGCCGGCAGCGTCGCGTCCGGCGCACGCGCATCGTCGCGGTGTGTGATGTGTCCGGCTCCATGGAACTCTACACGGCCTTCCTGTTGCCCTTCCTCCACGCGCTCCAGAATACCGGGGCGACAGTGGAGACCTTCCTGTTTGCCACGCGACTCACGCGCGCCACACACGCGATGCGTGGTGCCCGGTTCCGTCCGGCGTTGCGAGAATTGGGTCAGCTGGTGCGCGACTGGTCGGGTGGCACGCGCATTGGCGAGGCGCTGGCCGCCCTGGTGCGACTTCATCCGGCCTTGCTCGATCGGCGGACGGTGGTCCTCATCCTGTCCGACGGATGGGAGGTGGGAGACCCGGACCACCTCGGCGAAGCCGTGCGTGAACTGCGTCGGCGTGTGGGTCGCGTGATCTGGCTCAATCCCCTGATGGGGGCGCCGGGGTTTGCGCCTGAAACCCGCGGCATGCAAGCTGCGCTGCCGCACCTGGACCTGCTCGCCCCCTGTCACAACCTGGCCGCCGTGGAAGCGCTGATTCCGCGGCTGGCGATTTGACCTGATGGACCTCGAGGCCACCGGTCGCGAGACTTCACGAACGCCTGGAGTGGGAGGAGTGAGATGACCGCACCGACACCTGGACCGTTGCCGACGCGACGCGCAGTGGTCGCGACCCTGATCGGGACCACGGGCTCCTCGCCGCGCACTCCCGGGGCCAGGATGTGGGTCGACGAGGAGGGCGGCATCCTCGGCGCGGTGACGATCGGTGGGTGTGTGGACGCGCGGGTGGTGGAAGCGGCGCACGAAGTGCTGGCGTCCGGCGACGTGCAGGTCGTGGAGATGTCGCTCGGCGAGGCCGACGCGGCAGCGCTCGGCATGACGTGCGCCGGGTCGGTGGAACTGCTCATCGAACCGGTCGCGCCGGTGCCGAACGATCCGGTGGCCCGCGGGCTCGCGGCGGTGCGCGCCGAGGTGGACGCGGGGCGCGCGGCGGCCCTGGTCGTCGACCTCGCGGGATCCCGGGAGCGGCTGGTGGTGCGCGAGGACGGCACCTTCGAAGGGTCGCTGGGCGCGGGGGTGGACGTCGCCCAGGTCGGTGCCCTGGCCCTCGCGCGGCTGCGTGATCGCGTGAGCGGGATCGAGGTCATGGCCGGTTCCCCCTCGCGACGCCTGTACGTTGAGGTGCACGCCCCGGCCCCGCGCCTGGTGATCTTCGGGGCGACGCACGTCGCGCAGCCCCTGGCCGATCTGGCGCACGTGCTGGGGTGGCGGGTGGTCGTGGTCGACGGTCGTGAGCTGTATGCCACCGCGGCGCGCTTCCCGTCCGCCGACGAAGTCCTGGTGGGGATGCCCAGTGACATCGCGGGGCGGCTCACCCTGCATCGCGAGACGATGGTCGTGCTGCTGTCGCACGACTACAAGTACGACCTGCCGGTCCTGCGTCGGGTGCTGGAGAGCGACGCCGGATACATTGGCTGTTTGGGGAGTGCGCGACGCGGCGCGGCCATGCGCGAGTTCCTCGTGGACCAGGGGGTGAGCGCGGAGGCCCTGGCACGGGTCCACATGCCGGTGGGGCTGGACATCGGGGCACGCACGCCAGCGGAGATCGCGCTCAGCGTGGTGGCCGAGGCGCTGGCGGCGTTGCGCGGCCGGCCGGGCGGCGCGATGCGCGATCGACCGCCGCGCGCGCCGGGGGGCGACCGGTGACGCCCTGGGTGCTTTTGCGGTCCGCGTTAGGCACCGCCCGGTTGGAGGGATCCCTGTGCACGGCGCCGGTCCGTGACCCCGAGGGGCACGTTGTGGTGGACAAGGGAACCCTGCTGGGCGAGGACGACCGCGCACGCCTCGCGCAGGGGGCGTGGGACACCCTGCACTTGGTGCGGTGCGACGCGGGCGACCTGGTCGAAGCGGTGGCCGGGGGGCGGCTCGCCGAGGCCGTGGCCGGCCCGGGGGTCCAGGTGGGGGCGGTCACGCGAGGCCAGTGGCCGCTCCGTGCGGCCTGGCGTGGGCTCCTGGAGGTGGACCCGCTGACCCTGGCGGAGCTGAATGGCAACGAAGACCTCTCCGTGTACACGCTGTTCGATGGGCAGGTGGTGGACCGGGATGAAGTGGTCGGCTGCGCCAAGGTGATTCCCTTCGTCGTTGGCGAGGCCGCGGTCGCAGCCGCCGAGACACTGACGAGGCAGCGCGGGCCCGCCCTGCGTGTGAGGAAGTTCTCACCGCATCATGTCGCCGCGGTCGTCGTCGAGCGCCTGGGGGAGCGGGCGCGCGAGCGGTTTGCCGAGTCGTTTGGCGAGAAGGTCCGGTGGTTCGGCGGGACGTTGGATCGGGTGGACCATGTGGCGCCTGACGTGGCCGCCGTACGCGAGGCGATCGAGCGGGCCGCGCGTGACAGCCACCTGACCGTCGTGGCGGGAACGCGTGCGATGGATCCGCTCGACCCGGCATTCCAGGCGCTCGAAGCGCTCGGCGCCCATCGGGTGCGACGCGGGATGGCCGCTCATCCTGGCAGCCTCTGCTGGATCGCGCAGTTGGGTGACGGGTGGGTGATCGGGCTGCCGAGTTGCGGGGTCCTCTCGCAGGCGACCATCTTCGACCTCATCTTCACGTGGCTCTTTGCCGACATGGCCATCACGCCAGGGCGGTTGGCGTCGGTTGGGCATGGCGGCCTGCTGACGCGGGACATGGCGTATCGATTTCCGCCGTATCGCGCCCAACGCGAACGTGGCGAAGTGGAGTGACCTGGTGACGCTGCCCTATGGGGACACGATCTTCGAGCACTTCCGGCGCCCCCGGAACCAGGGGGCGCTGGCAGCGGCGACCGTGTCGCAGGAAGGGAGCAATCCCCTCTGTGGTGACCGGGTGCGTGTTGAGCTGCGGCTGGAGGGGGAGACCGTGGTGGAGGCCGGGTTCACGGCCAACGCCTGCGCGGTGTGCGTCGCCGCCGCCTCGGTCCTGACGGACCTGGTGCGCGGGGCACATATTGAGGACGTGGCCACCTTCACCAGTGACGAACTGCTGCGCGCGTTAGGCGCCGAGTTGCCCCGCAGCCGGGTCTCGTGCGCCACCTTGCCCCTGACCGTGCTGCACACCGGGGTGACACTGCACCGGCAGCGGGCTCGGGAGGAGGCGCGATGATTGGGGCGATCGTGCTGGCGGCCGGTCGCGGCACGCGGTTCGGGGGGGCGAAGGTCCTCGCGTCGCACGCGGGGGTGCCGCTGGTCCGTCACGTGGTCGAGCGACTGCGCGCGAGCGGGCTGGAGCAGGTGATCGTGACGGCGGGTGACCATCTCGAGGCGATCACGGCGGCGGTCGCGGGGTCCGGCGTGACGGTGGTGTCCGTGGATCCCGAGGGCGGGATGAGTGCCTCGATCCAGGCCGGGGTCGCCGCCCTCCCAGCGACGTGCGACGCGTTTCTCATTGCCCTCGGCGACCAGCCGGGGATCGATCCGGAGATCGTGCGGCGGGTGATCGAGACGTGGGAGCGGTCGACGTCGGCGGCGGTGGTTCCCGTCTATCGGGATGGCGTGCAGGGACACCCGGTGTTGTTGGACGCGACGTTGCGGCGCCGCCTGGGGGCGCTCTCGGGGGATCGTGGGGCGCGCGACCTGCTCCAGGCGCTCGGCGATCGGGTGGTGTGGATGGAGGTGGACGCCCCGGTGCCGGTGGATGTCGACGTGCCGGCGGACCTCGACCGGCTCGGCGGCTAGGCGCTCGCGCGGCGCGGGGCGGCGCGGTACGTTCCCGCCTCCCCTACGTCCCCGGCATGGCACTCAAGCGCACGTTAGGCACGACGGACCTGACCCTCCTCGTCATCGGCAACGTGATCGGGTCCGGCATCTTCCTGGTTCCCAGTGAGGTGCTGCGTGCGACGGGAGGATCCGTCACCACGGCGAGCCTGGTCTGGTTGCTCGGCGGGGTGCTCTCGCTCCTCGGCGCCCTGTCCTACGGGGAGTTGAGCGCGATGGACGGAGGCTCCGGGGGCCTTTACGGGTTCATCCGCGATGGCTTCGGTCGCTTGCCTGCCTTTCTCTACGGATGGACGCTGTTCTTCGTCATCGGGTCGGGGACGATCGCGACCCTGGCGGTCGCCGCCGCGAACTACCTGGGGCAATTCACGGAGCTGTCGCCCACGGCGCGAAAGGTGGTGGCCGACCTGTTCCTGCTGGGCATCATGGTCATGACCGTGCGGGGGACGCGCGGGAGTGCCTCGGTGCAGAACGTGGCGACCGGGGTGAAGGTGCTGGCGATCCTCCTCATGAGTGCGCTCCTGTTTGCCCTGGGCGATGGTGGGGCGGCCACGGCCGGTGCGGCGCCGGCGGCCGGGGCGCCTGCGCTGACCCTGAGCGCGGCGGGGCTGGCGCTCATTCCCGTCCTGTGGGCCTACGAGGGATGGCAGTACGTCACCTTCAGCGACGGGGACGCCCTGGACCCCCAGCGGTCCCTGCCGCGGGCGATCGCGTTAGGCACGATTGCGTTGGTGGCGATCTACCTCATTGCCAACTTCGCGTACCTCGCGGCGCTGGGACCGGCGCGGGTGATGGCCTCCGACCGGGTGGCCGGTGAAGCCGTGGCGGCAGTGCTTGGGGACCGGGCGGCGCAACTGCTGGCGCTGGCCATCATCGTCTCCATGTTGAGTGCCGCGCTCGCGACGGTGATCACCGCACCGCGCGTGTTCTACAACATGGCCAACGATGGCGTGTTCTTCCGTGCGCTGGGTGCGGTGAACCCGCGCTTCGGGACGCCAGCGCTCGCGATCATCGCGTGCTGCCTGTGGGCCATGCTGTTCCCCTGGGTCGGGACGTTCAGTCAGCTATTGAATTATGTCGTGTTTGTCGGTTGGATCTTTTATGGACTTGGGGCCGCTGCGGTCATTGCCTTGCGTCTCAAGCGACCGGAGGCGCGGCGTCCCTTCCGCGTGCCCGGGTATCCCGTGACCCCCGCGCTGTTCGTGCTCGCGGCATCGGCGATTGTCGTGAACACGGTGGTGTCGCAGCCGCGTCAGGCGGCGATCGGGATCGGGATGGTGCTCCTCGGCATTCCCGCGTACTACGCCTGGCGTGGTCGAGCGCGCGCCTGACGCGCCATCTGGTGCGCACGTGCGCACGGGCGTATCATCTGTATGCAAATTGGAGTCCTCAACTCAGGAGGGGTGATGCGTGACCGGATGACTGCGTTCGTGGGCCGGGGTTCTGGCTGGCGGCGCTTGACCGCTGCCTTCATGGCGTTAGGGCTCGCCACGAGCCCTGCGGCAGCACAAACAGGAGTTGTCGGCGGGACCGTCGTCGACGCCAGGACCCTCCGTGGGCTCGATGGCGCCCAGGTGCAGGTCGAGGGCACCACGATCGGTGCACAGACCGACGGGTCCGGCGCCTTCCGCATCACGGGGGTCAGCGGGACGCAGGTGACGCTCCAGGTCCGGCGGCTGGGCTTCAAGCCCGCCACGGTCACCGCGCGCGTCGGCCAGACCGATGTGCGCGTGACGCTCAGCGAGCAGGTCGCCTCGTTGAGCGAGGTGGTGATCACGGGAACCGCGGAGCCGGTCGAGAAGCGAGCCATCGGCAACTCCGTGACGAAGGTGGATGCCGCGACGATCCAGGCGATCGCACCGGCCTCGGACATGACCACGCTGCTGAATGGCAAGGCCGCGGGCGTCGTCATGACGGGTGGTTCCGGCGCCGTGGGGTCGGGCCCGCGCATCCGCATTCGTGGCGCGGCGTCGCTCTCCCTGAACGACCAGCCGCTCATCTATGTGGACGGCGTGCGCATTGCCAATGACGTCTCCACCGGACCGCGCTCGCAGTTCTTCTCGTCCGGGGTCATCTCACGCCTGAACGACATTGACCCGGAGAACATCGAGAGCATCGAGGTCATCAAGGGGCCGGCAGCCGCCACGCTCTACGGCACTGAGGCGAACAACGGCGTCATCCAGATCATCACCAAGCGCGGCAAGGCCGGGCGCTCGGTGTTCACGATGAATGTGCGCGAGGGCGGCAGCTGGTTCCAGAATGCCGAGGAGCGCATCGGGCAGACCTATCGGCGGCTCGCGGATGGGACGATCTCTGCCTGGAATCCCGTTGCCATCAACCGTGAGGCGGGCCTCGACCTCTTCAAGACCGGGTTGTCGCAGTCCTACAACATGGCGCTCAACGGCGGCACCGATGTCGTGAAGTACAACTTCAACGGCTCGTACGACAACGATAAGGGGATCGAGCCCACCAACTCGCTGTGGCGCTGGTCGGGCGGCGGCAACGTTTCGCTCTCACCGTACAAGAACCTGGACATCCAGGCCGTGTTCAACACGAACCAGTCGGTGGTGAACGTGCCGCTGGAGGCCGGCGGTGGAGCCTGGTTCTCCCTGTACTTCGGGCAGACCCCGGTGACCGACGCCGAGAAGCTGCGTCGGGGGTACTTCTCCGCGCCGCCAGAGGCGTTCTGGGGCGCCTTCAAGCAGTGGCAGGCGGTGAAGCGGACCACCGGGTCGATCCAGATGAACCACCGGCTCGGGACCTGGCTGAACCAACGCCTCGTGGTCGGCAACGACCTCACGGGCGAGGACAACGTCAACCAGACGGAGCGGATGGGGCCGTTCTACCGGCAGTTCTTCACGAACCCGGTGGACCAGAACGGGAACAAGGAAACCCGTCGTCGTGAGCTCAGTGTCACGTCGATCGACTATGCCGCCTCGCTGAAGAAGGCGCTGTTCGGGATGCAGACGAGCACGAGCTTCGGCGCGCAGTACTTCCGTCGCCAGACGTATGCCGTGCGCGCGCGCGGTGAGAGCTTCCCGTCGGCAGGTCTCTCCCTGGTCGACGCCGCGGCCACCACGTTCGGCGGCGAGGACTTCTTCGAGAATGCGACGGTCGGCTTCTATGGACAGGAGCAGGTGAACCTGAACGACCGCATGTACCTCACCGCCGCCCTGCGCGTGGACAACAACTCGGCGTTTGGTGAGGACTTCAGCTGGGTGACGTACCCCAAGGTGTCGGGCACGTGGGTGATCAATGAAGAGCCGTGGTTCAAGCTCGGGTGGATCAACTCGCTCAAGCTGCGCGCGGCGTATGGACAGACCGGGCAGCAGCCGGACGTGAACACGGCGCTCCGCACCTATTCGGCGACCACCGGTGGTGACGGGAACCCGGCGGTGTCTCCCCTGTCCCTCGGCAACCCCGACCTCAAGCCGGAACGTGCCGGCGAGATCGAGCTCGGGTTTGACGGGACCTTCCTCAGCGAGCGGGTGAGCGCCGAGGTGACCTGGTATCGTCGCGACACCAAGGACGGCATCCTGTTCCAGGACGTGCCGCCGTCGAGCGGGTTCGCCGGGCAGCGGGTGGTCAATATCGGCGGGATCCGCAGCACGGGCATTGAGCTGCAAACGCGGTACAACGCCCTGAACATGCGCAACCTGAATCTGGACTTCGGGTTCAACATCTCGAACAACGACAACCAGATCACGAGCCTCGGCAACACCGCCAACCTGGCGAAGGATCCGCTCGGCAACCCGTTCATCCAGATCGGCGGCAACCGCAATACGATCGGCAAGGCGGTCATGACCTGGTATGACTTCAAGGTGCGGAGCGCCACCTACAATCCGGCCACCCGCCGGGCCGAGAACATGAAGTGCGATGACGGCCTCGGGAAAGGCGGCGTCGTGGATTGCCTCACGGCGGCCGGGCAGCCGAACGCCCCGCGCGTCTTCGTTGGTCGCGCCGATCCGTCGGTCGAGGGATCGTTCAACACGACGGTGACGGCCTTCCAGAAGTGGCGCTTCTACGGCCTCGTGGATTTCAAGGGTGGCCATCGCGTGCTCAACAACAATGACCGCGCTCGCTGCCAGGTGTTCAACCAGTGCCTCGCCAACATTGAGCCGGAGAAGTATGACCCGGTCTTCGTGGCGCAGGCGCAGTCGAACGGCATCCTGCGTGAGTTCACCTACCAGAAGGCGAAGTTCGCGCGCCTGCGTGAGGTCTCGGCCAGCTACACCATGGGCCAGGACATGGCGCGCTGGGTCGGCGCACGCAGCGGCGCCCTGACGCTCTCCGGGCGCAACCTGGCCCTCTGGACCCCCTACGGGGGGACGGACCCGGAGAACTTCTTCACGCTGCAGCAGTTCGTCCGACTCGAGCAGGCCCAGGTGCCACCGCTCGCGCAGGTCCTCTTCTCTGTCTCCCTCTCCTACTAACCGGCCACAGCCAAGGAGCGATCGATCATGATGTACCGCTCACGTGCCAGCGCGCGCCGGATCATCCGCCGGACCGCCGTCGTGTTGTTGGGCAGCGGGACGCTGACCGCATGCGACACCCTGCTCAGCGCGGATGCGCCGAGCCGTATCCTTGCCGAAACGCTGCTCCAGCCGAACAACGCCCCGGTGATGGTGGCCGGCGCAGTGGCGGACTTCGAGTGCGCGCTCGGCAACTATGTGCTCTCTGCAGGCACCATCGCCGACGAGTTCATGGATTCCCAGGCCAATGCCGCGACCTGGGACATCGACCGCCGGTCCAGCAACCCCTCCTCGGCGCTGTATGCGACCGGCGGGTGCGGGGGCTTTGGGCTCTACACGCCGATCTCGGTGGCCCGCTTTCAGGCGGACCAGGCCCTCAAGTTGTTGAACGAATGGACGGACGCGCAGGTCCCGGGGCGCGCCGGGCTCATTGCCCGCACCGCGGCGTACGCCGGCTATTCCCACATCCTGCTGGGTGAAGGGTTCTGCTCGGCGGCGGTGGACCTCGGGCCGGAGCTGACGCCAGCGCAGGTCTTTGCACTGGCCGAGGCGCGCTTCACGACGGCGATCGGCACACCGGGCGTTCCGGACAGCATCCGGTACATGGCGCTCGTCGGCCGCGCGCGTGCTCGCATCAATCAGGGCAAGCGTACGGAAGCCGCCGCCGACGCCGCGCTGGTGCCGAACAACTTCGTGCTGAATGCGCGGACCACGGCCGCGGCGGGTCGCGCGGAGAACCGGGTCTTCCGCATCAACAACACGAGCGGCACCGTGACGGTGGACACCCAGTTCCGCAACCTCACGATCAACGGGGTGGCGGACCCGCGCGTCCCGGTCGTGGATGCGGGACGTGGCGGCTCGCTCCCGGCCGTGCGCTTGTGGTCCCAGAACAAGTACACCTCGTTGACCGCACCGATTCCGATCGCGACCTGGCGCGAGGCGCTCCTGATCCGCGCCGAGGTGGCCGGGGGCCAGACCGCCGTCGGGATCATCAACCAGCTGCGATCGCGCTTTGCCGGGTTGCCAACGTTTGCCTCGACGGATGAGGCGGCGATCCAGGCCCAGGTGCGGGAGGAGCGTCGGCGCGAGCTGTTCCTGGAAGGGCATCGCCTGTACGACACGATTCGCTTCAACGTGCCGTTCAAGCCGGCGGCGGGCGCGCCGTTCCCCAACGGGGGTGGCACGTACGGCACCAACAAGTGCCTCCCGCTCCCGGATATCGAGCGGTTGAACAACCCGAACATCGCGCGCAGCAGCTAGCGCCGGTGTGGTGAGTCCGGGCCCGTCCGCGCGGTGGCGCGGGCGGGCTCGTTGGCATCTGTGACGGTACGACCCACGCAGGATCCGCATCTGGAGGACAGACGCAATGCGACGCTTGGTTCCCGGGCTCATGCTGGCCGTGGTTGGACCCCTGGTGGAGGCGCAGTCGACGGTGGGGCCGGACGCGAAGTACGCGCCCCTGGCCACACGCCTCTCCCCCTTCATCGAGCACGAGATGAAGGACAAGGGACTGCCCGCCCTCTCGGTGGCCCTGGTGGAAGGTGACCGGGTGGTGTGGGCGCGCGGATACGGGTACGCCGATAGCGCGGGCACGATCCCGGCGACGGCGCAGACGGTGTACCGCGTGGGATCCGTCTCGAAGTTGTTCACGGACATCGGGGTGATGCAGCTCGTGGAGCGCGGGGTCCTCGACCTCGATGCCCCGGTGACCCGGTACCTCCCCGAGTTTCGACCGCGGAATCGCTTTGGTGGGGCGATCACACTGCGGCACCTCATGTCGCACCGCGCCGGGCTGGTGCGCGAGCCCCCAGTGGGGAACTACTTCGAGACCTCCGAGCCGACGCTGGCGGCCACGGTCGCGAGCCTCAACCGAACGGCGCTCGTCTACAAGCCTGGCACGCGCACCAAATACTCGAATGCCGGCATCGCCGTGGTTGGCCGTGTCCTGGAGAACGTGCAGGGGCAACCGTTCGGTGCGTACCTGCAACGCGCGATCCTTGACCCGCTGGGGATGACGGGTGCGTCGTTTGCACCGACCCCCCGGACCGCGGCCGCGGTATCCCACGCGCTCATGTGGACCCGACACGGGACATCGTTTGCGGCGCCGCGTTTCCAGCTGGGGATGGCACCAGCGGGGAGCATGTATGCGACGATGCCGGAGCTGGGGCGCTTTGTGTCGGCCTTGTTTGATGGCGGGGCTCCCGTGTTGCGACGGGAGACCCTCGAGGCGATGTGGGTGCCGCAGTTCAGCGCCCCCGGTGCGACCGATGGGTTCGGCCTCGGGTTCATGGTGGGGTCGCTGGACGGTGAGCGCATGGTGCGTCACGGCGGCGCCATCTACGGGTTTGCCACGGAGCTGATCGCCCTTCCGGGAGCGCGCCTCGGCGTGGCCGTCTCGGCGGCCCGCGACTTCACCAATGGCACGGTCGAGCGGATTGCGATGGCCGTGCTCCGCGACGCCATGGCCATGCAGCGCGGAGCCGTCGCCGCCACGCCGCGTCTCACCACCTCAACCACCCGGGAGCGCGCGTTGGCCCTGGCCGGCACGTACGGGAGCGGTGAGCGTCAGGTGCGGCTGGTGGCGCGTGATACCCTGCTGTACCTCGATCCCGCGCGCGGCGACATGCGCTTGCGATTGCGCGTGTTGTCCGGCGATACCCTCGTCGTCGACGATCCGGCGACCTACGGCACGGTGGTCGTCCCGGTCGCCAACGGCATCGTAGTCGATCGCGACACGCTGCGTCGCGTGGACCCAGCGCCGGCGCGTCGCGTGCTGCCCGCGCACTGGAACGGGTTGATCGGCGAGTATGGCTGGGACCACAACGTGCTGTACATCCATGAGCGGGACGGTCGGTTGACGGCCCTCATCGAGTGGTTTGCCGAGTACCCCCTGCGCGAGGTTGGCCCGAACGAGTATGCCTTCCCGGACTACGGGTTGTATGCCGGGGAGCGACTGCGGTTCACGCGCGACGCGCGTGGGCGTGCGACGCGGGTGGTGGCCGCGGAGGTCACCTTTGCACGGCGGAAGATCCCCGGGGAGGACGCGGCGGTCTTTCGCATCACCCCGGTGAAGCCGGTGGACGAGCTCCGGCGCATCGCCCTCGCGGCGACGCCACCGGTGGAGCGGGGGACCTTCCGGGAGAGCGACCTGGTGGAGTTGGCGCCGTTGGACCCCACGATCAAGCTCGACGTGCGGTATGCGACCCGCGACAACTTCCTCTCGGTGCCGGTCTACACGCAGGCGCGCGCGTTCCTCCAGCGACCGGCCGCCGAGGCGCTGGTGCGGGCGCATCGCGCCCTGCGGGCGCAGGGGTTCGGCTTGTTGATCCACGATGGGTATCGCCCGTGGTACGTGACGAAGATGTTCTGGGATGGCACGCCGGAGGCGAACCATGTCTTCGTCGCCGATCCCTCGCGGGGCTCACGGCACAACCGGGGGTGTGCCGTTGACCTGACGCTCTACGACCTCGCGACCGGTCGTCCGGTGCGCATGACCGGGGGGTACGATGAGATGTCGGACCGTTCGTACCCGGACTATCCCGGGGGGACGGCCCGGCAGCGCGAGCTGCGCGAGATCCTGCGCACCGCCATGGAGGCCGAGGGATTCCTCGTCTACGAGGCGGAATGGTGGCACTTCGACTACAAGGACTGGCGCGAGTACCGGATCGGCAACCAGCGCTTTGAGGAGCTGGGTCGGCGCTAGAACGCCATCATCTGCGTGAACTTGAGCACGAGCGACCGGCCGGCGATCGGGGCATCCGGCGTAAGGAAGCGCTGGTCGTTGTAGACGATGAACAGGTCGCTCAGCGGATGGTGGATCAGGTTGAAGCGCACGTTGGCGTTGAGCTGCTTGGACGAGGGGTCGTACTGCGACAGCGCGTCGATGAACATGTTCGGCGAGAACGAGTAGTTGGCGCGTGTCGTCCAGAAGCTGTTGACGAACGTGCCCTTCGCCAGGTCGAGGTCCCCTGCCGTGCGCTGCACGCCCGAGGTGATTCGCACCCGGTAGTTGGGGCGCAGGGTGATGGAGGCGTTGATCGTCTGCTGGGTGCCGTTGTACAGCTCGCCCCACGCGAGGCGTGAGCTCAGTGAGACGCGACGGCTCTGGTCCGTGTTGGCGAGGATGCCCCATTCCTGCCAGCTGTACGGGCCGGCGGGGAGGGGATCGGCCTTGGGGCTCAGGCGCAGGGGGCGGTCCAGGAGGTTGAACGCGGGGTTGTAGGACAGCTCA
>JAEUJL010000636.1 GCA_016794835.1 Gemmatimonadota bacterium
ATCCCACTGGGGCACCCGGGTGTCACCCGTCGCGACGTCGGTCGCCGCAAAACGAAAGGCATCGGCCCGCGCGCCAACGGCCACCCGCACCCCCGCCCCAAGCTGCGAGGTGCGCTCGAGCAGGGCGTACGGGTTGGTCACTTGCACGTGATCGTTGGTGCGCGTTGCCCCCCGCTGCCGACCGGCCGCCGAGAAGAGGCCCACATCCGCGGCGTCCGCCCGCGTGCCGACGGCCGCACGCCACGAGCCCATCACGCCGCCAAACGCCCGCAGCCGCTCGGCTGACAACTGGAACCCTCCGAGCAGGCGCTGGTCCAGCTGCTCGATCCCATCACCGCGCGTGCTGTCGTCCGCGAAGAAGGTGAAGTTGGAGTAGAGCTGGAAGTCATACCGCGAGGCGAAGGCACGCGCCTCCCAGGCCGTCGTCAGCGGGGTTCCCCCGTTCAGCGCGGCCACCACGTTCGCCCGCGCCGTGTTCCCGCCTTCGCTCGAGTCGATCGCGCCAAACCGCGAGATCAGCCCACGCGCCACGGCACGTTCCGGCACCTGGCCCGACGCATTCCATCGCGCATCGAAGGCCGACGCGCTTACGCTCAGGCGCGCACCACGCCAGGGCGTCGTGAACTTGGCGAAGGCGTTGTATCGACGAAGCCCCTGGGGCATCACGAAGGGGCCGTCGCTGGCCGTCCCCTGCACCGCGAGGTAGCCGCCCGCGGTCGCGGCATCGCCACCGAACGGGGCCGACAGGGTCAAGGTCCGCTGGCCAAAGCTCCCCGCGGCCAGCGCCACCGACGCCGGCATCCGATCCCGTGTCACAAAGCCCGCGGATCCCGCCACCCCAAGGTCGCCGTCGCGCACATCGTATGGTCCCTTGCGTACATCCAGGCGCTCGACGACCTCGGGAATGAGGAAATGGAGGTCCGCGTACCCCTGCCCATGACCATGCGAGACGAGGTTCACCGGCATCCCATCCACCGAGATGGCGACATCGGTCCCATGATCGGCATCAAACCCGCGAAGGAAGATCTGCTCCGCCTTGCCACCACCGGCGTGTTGCGCAATCACGAGACCGGGCACCAGGCGCAACAGCTCCTGGGACGACGCGCGCGGCCTGGACTGGAGGTCGAAGGCACGCACGACACCGGACGAGGCCGCGGCAAAGCCCTGTTCACCCTGGATCAACGTCGCGGAGAGGCGCAGCGGGGCCGGACGCATCCGCACGACCACCCAGTCCGTCGTTGCCGTAACCGCCAGCGTTTCGGGAGCGTAGCCAAGCCGGGCAAAGGTGATCGGCGAGGTGCCGACACGGAGCACGAATCGCCCGTCGGCAGCGGTCGTGGTGCGCGACGTTCCCGAGGCAGCGAGGACATCAGCGAGGGCGGTCCCCGACGCTGCGTCCTCCGCGCGTCCGGTGATGATGCGTTGGGCCTGTATGGGAAGCGCACACGTGACGATGATGGCCGCGAGCACACGGCGCAGGGACGTGGTCATGGAGGGTCTCTCGGTCGGGCAGGTGAGTCGTGGTTCCTGTCCCTCGCTACGGCGCAGGCCTCGCCGTGGATTGCCCCCGCCGCGCGAATCGCCGACCTTGTGCAGCATGGGACTCCCGAGCCGATCCAGCGCCCTCGCCAGGCTCGCCAGTGAGCGCTTCGACCTGCTCGTGGTGGGCGGAGGGATCACCGGCTGCTGCATCGCGCGTGACGCCGCTCGCCGCGGGCTCTCGGTCGCCCTCGTGGAGCGTCACGACTTCAGCAGTGGCACGAGCGCCGCGACGTCCCGGTTGATCCACGGGGGCCTCCGGTACCTCAAGAACCTCGAGGTCGGGGTCGTGCGCGAGTCGTTGCGCGAGCGACGTGTGTGGGGCGCCATCGCGGCGAACGCCGTCGCGCCCACGCCGTTCCTCCTCCCGACGATGGGAACGCTCAACGGGGCGTGGATGCGACTGGCCCTGGCGGCCTACGACGCCCTGTCCTGGGACCGGAACCGCGGGGTCGCCCCCGGCGCACGCATTCCCCGCAGCCGCCGGTTGGGCCGGGAGGCCGTGCTCCAGCGCGCCCCGGTCCTGGAGCGCCCCGATGTCACGGCGGGACTGGTGTACAACGACACCATCTCCGAGTCACCAGAGCGATTGGCCATCGCCTGCCTGGCGGACGCGACCGCGCATGGCGCCGTCTGCATCAACTACATGTCCGCAACGTCGCGCACCGCGGCGGGCTCGGTGGCATTGGTCGATGGCCATAGCGGGACCACCCTCCACGTCACGCCCCAGGTGACGATCATCGCCGCGGGCCCGTGGACCGACCTCGTGGCCACGCAGCTGGGCGCCCCGAAGCCACCGAAGGTGCTGCGTTCCAAGGGCATCCACCTCATCACCCGCCCCCTGACCGAGGGGGTCGCCCTCCTCGTGCCGGTGGACGGACGGCACTTCTTCGTCATCCCGTGGCACGGCCGCTCACTCATCGGCACCACCGATGCGCCGTTTCGCGGGGACCCGGATGCGGTGGGCGTGTCGGAGGAGGACATCGCCGAGTTCCTGCGCGTCATCAACACCGGGCTGCCGCGCGCCGGCCTGACGCGTGCCGACGTCACCTGGGCTTACGCCGGGCTGCGTCCCCTGGCGGCCGCCGACGGCAACACCTACGCGGCATCCCGGCGGTCCGAGCTCACCGCCCTGGATGCGCGCATGTTTTCCGTGATTGGTGGCAAGTGGACGACGTCCCGCGCCGTCGCCGCCCAGTGCGTCGACCGGGTGGGACGGCTCCTGGGGCGTGACCTCCCCCCCTGCACCACCGCGTCCGCACCACTTCCCTGGGGCCCCGC
>JAEUJL010000669.1 GCA_016794835.1 Gemmatimonadota bacterium
GCGTGGATCGCCAGGCCGGCGGCGAGGAGCGGGCAAAAGGCAAACAGCCCGTAGCGCCCATCGAACAGGTTGCCCACGAGGAGCTCCCGGGTCGGGACGAAGAACCCGTTCCACCCGATCACCGAGTACTCGGTCGCCGGCATGTACCGCTGCGCAGGGAACCACGGGGCCCCAAACGCCAGTTGCTGGTACCCGAACAGCAGCGCGATCATCGGGAGGGCGCCGGCGGTGAAGGTCGCCCCGGCCGCGAGGGCGCCGCCCACGCGGCCGCGGGACCATCCGCTGATCGTCGCCCAGGCGCCAAAGACCAGCAGCAGTGGGGCCGCGCTGTAGTCACACAGCAGGCCATAGCCGAGCAGCAGCCCGGCGAGGGCCAGCGCGCCGGCGGGAATCCCGGCCCCCGGGGAACGCGGGCGCCAGCCGGTCATCGCGATCCACGCCCCCAGGGTCGCGTGGGTCAGCAGCGCATTCTGGTTGAGGAAGGCCGAGCGGAAGAGCAGGGGCGTCGCGAAGGCGTAGGCGAGCGCCCACCCGACCGCCTGGCGCTCCGGCATCCCGCGATGCCGCAGGTACCCGAACAGGAGCCACGCGGCGAGGGCACCCAGCGGCGCCATCGCCCCCGCCCCGGTGATCAGCGCGGCGAGTCCCAGCTTGATGTCGAGCCCGCGCGCGCGCGCCGCATTCATGAACTTGCTGCGGTTGGGGCGTGGGTCGTCGTACGCCGCCGCGGGCTTGGGGGCGACCAGGTCCGGCTTCCACGCGAAGAGGGCGGCGAGCGCCGGGCGCGCGACCACGAGCGGCACGGCGCCCGCGATCGACGCCCCCGGGTTGTTGTTGATGTAGCCACCGCGACCGGGGATCTCGAACAGGTCGGAGTGCAGCCCCAAGTACTCGTCCACGCGAATCGAGCCGCGTTCCGCGAGGCTCAGGGCGAGGTACGTCTCCCGCGCGACGTTGGTGGTCGCGAAGAGGGCGTACACGAGCCAGACCGAGAGCGCGAGCCGGGTCCCCGTCCGCTGAAGCCGGCTCGCGCGCGTCCCACTCACGGCGTGGCCGCGGCCTCCTCGGTCTCGGCCGCGCCGCTGGCCGGGAAGATCACGTCGGGCAGGGGCTGCCGCAGGTGATCCGGCAGCGGGTCCGCCTTCTGCCACGCCTTGCTGGCCGTCGCCGCGCGCACCAGCTGCACCGGTTGGTACACGATGCTCGACCACATGAAGACTTCCGTGGTGCAGTGGCACTCCTTGCGGGCGATCGTCTCGCGCAGGGCCTGCGCCTCGGGCGACTTCCAGATCTCCCAAAAGCGCTTCTGCCGGAGGTTCCCCAGGGGCTTGTGGATTTCACAGACGCCGACGTCGCCGTTGGCGTAGACCACGGCCGAGATCTGGCCGGCCTGGCACGGGATCACCTGGCGGTCCTGCTTGATGGTCTCGACCTTGGCCCACTGGAGCATCGGCTCCACGATCCCGCCGTAGCGGCCGACCTCGCGGGGCGCCCACAGCCGGCGGATGTACTCGTACAGGTCCTCGTACTCGGCGAGCAGCGGCCCGGTCAGTGACTTGTCCTTCCGGTCGCCACGGATGATCGCGAGGTTGTGGTGGTCCATCTGCGGGCAGCGGTCATACAGGTAGGTCGTCAGCTGCCGGATCTCCGCCATGTTGCGGTCCGTGGCCGTGGAGATCGAGTGGATCCGCAGGCGGGGATCGCGCTTCTGGATCTCGACCAGCGCGTCGTAGGTCTCCATCGCCTTCTTGAAGGCGTTGCGCGCCACGCGGAACTCGTCGTGGAAGGCCGGCATGCCATCGAGCGACAGCTCGACCACGAAGAGGTCCAGCTCCTTCTCCTCGAGCACGCTGTTCACGGCCGCGACGCAGCGCTCCGTGAAGTACCCGTTGGACGGCACGTAGATCTGCCGCACGCCGTTCGTGTTGATGAACTTGCGCACGATCTCGGCGAATTCCTTGCGCAGGAAGGGCTCGCCCCCGGACAGGTTGAGGTTCTCGATCTTCCCGAGGTCGTCCGAGAGCTGGAAGATCTCCTCCTTCGTCATGTCATTCTTCTGGTTGAGCGCTGTCCAGTAGAAACAGTGCTCGCATTTCATGTTGCAGATCGAGTTGATGAACAACACGAGGAATGGCGGGCTGGGCAGGTCCTCATAGACCTTTGCCGTCAGCCGGGCATGTCGTGCCACGCGATCCACCAGGTTCATGACTTCCATGGGAACACCCTCCAGAGAGAACCCTCAGGCGCCGGCCTGAGTCAGGACCGGGCGATGGTGCGCGCCGGCGCCGTCGCCACTGCGGGCGCCGGTCGTCGGTTCGCGTCGAGCGCCCGCAAGGAACGCCAGCGCCCCACCCACCAGGCCGCCGGCAAGAATCACCACCTCGAACACCAACCCCGTGGCCACCGCCTTTGCGGCGGAGACACCAAAGGGTGCAAACAGCGCCGCTTGCGCGGCCTCACGCACGCCGATCCCGCCCTGCGTCAACGGCAGCAGGCCGGAGATCTTGGCCAGGGGCCACACAAACAACCACACGTA
>JAEUJL010000684.1 GCA_016794835.1 Gemmatimonadota bacterium
CATGAAGGTGCCGGCGCGCGGGGGCGTGAACCTCGCCACGAAGGAGTCGCGTGGGGCAATCGATGGCGCGACGTGGTTGGCTGACCCGCTCCATCCCCCGACGCCGTCGAAGTAGCTCTCCAACTCCATCCCGTGCCAGTGGACCGAGGTGCGTTCCGGTAGCTGGTTGTGCACCGTGATGGCGACGGGCTCTCCCTGTGTTAGCACGATCGGCGGTCCGGGGATCGTGATCGAGTCCGCCGGCACGTCCCCGGGACGCGCGAGGATGAAGCCCAGCCCCGGGGTATCGGCGTAGACCTTTTCCCGCTGCTGCACGGTGAGGTCGATGCGGCGCGCCCCTGGTGCCGCAGGCTCGCCCCCGGGTCCCGTGACATCGATCCCGATGACCAGCCCTGACATGGCGTGCTCGCCGGTGTGTGCGGCCGGTGTCGGTTGCGGGAGCGGCGTGGTGTCGCCCTTGATCGCCCGGGCCCACATCGCGGCCGCTACGTCCAGCTCTTCTTCCATTTCATGTTGCACGTGGAAGGCGTCGTGACAGTGGAAGAGCCAGCGTCCGGCGCGCTCGGGACTCCAGGTCAGCGCCATCGTCTCGCGCTCCAGCAGGGTCTCGGTGACCACGAGGCGTTGCCGGTCCGCCGTGTAGGCCGTATCGCCGGTGTGCGTCCCCCGCGCATCCACGCGGAAGTAGGCGCCGTGCAGGTGCATCGGGTGGATGCTGCCGGCGAAGTTGATCACCCGCCAGTGCGCGGTGTCACCAACTGCCAATTGCATCCGCTCGGTGTGCGGCCACATCCGGCCGTTGAGCGCGAGCAGGAAGGTGGAGTCCCCGCCGGCCGGTGGCGCCCCGTTCCAGCTGGTGATGGCGAAGATCCGGTCCGCCGGCGCGCCGGCCGAATCGACCGCGATGACGCCATGCAGCTGTCCCCCGCCGCCCCCCACCCACCGCGCCGTGCCCCGCGTTCGACCGGAGTATCCATAGAGGCCAGGGCGGTCGGCCCGAAACCGGGTCGTGGCCGTCGCGCCGGGAGCGACCATCACGGTGTCCCGTGTTCGCGGGTCGCGGAGGCCGGTGACCAGCAGGGTGTCGGGGAGGGCGTTGGTGAGGGTGATGGCCACATCGACGCCAACCGGGACCCTGACCAGGGGGCCCGGAACCGAGGGCGCCCGCCCCACCTCGCCAAAGGCCGCGACTTCGAGCGACGGCCGCTCCTCGCCGGAGGGGAACCAGCGAGCCGCGCGCGCCTCGAGGGCGACGCGGTGCTCGCCGCGGTCCAGCCGGCCGGCGGTGGATCGAAAGTCATTTGCCACTGCGACCGGCGAGGGGGCGGGTCGGCAGGTGAGCGCCACCAGGCAGGCCGATCCCGCGAGGGCCGCGCGGGCGATACGACGGCGTGGGCGGAGTGTGGTCATGCTGGAAGATGGTCTGGGGGCGCGCCCTCCGTCAGCAGCATCCGGCTAACTACGTGCGGTGGGCGGGCAATCGGACGCCTCACGACGGCGGTCGGGAGGGCGCCCGATTCCCACAGCGCCCGATGCGGGCTAGCGTTGGGATGCCATTCCCCACGCCACCTGCCATGTCGATGACGTTCCGTCCGCTCCTCCTGCTGACCCTCGCGCTCGGCGCCACCGGGTCCTCCGACGCCCAGGCGCGTCGCTCCTCCCAGGCGCCCGCAGCCCCCCCCGCGTTTGTCGCGGACACGACGTCCTTCGCCGGCCTCCGCTGGCGCGAGATTGGCCCCGCGCGTGGCGGTCGCTCGGTCGCCGCCGCCGGGTCCGTCAAGCGCCCTAACGAGTACTGGATGGGGACCACCGGGGGCGGCGTCTTCAAGTCGGTCGACGGCGGGCAGAACTGGGCCGCGGCCAGCGATCGCTACTTTGGCGGCACCATCGGCGCCATCGCCGTCGACGCGCAGGACCCGGACATCGTGTGGGTCGGGGGTGGCGAGACCGACATTCGCGGCAACACGGCCGGTGGTGATGGGCTCTGGAAGTCCACTGACGCCGGCCGCACGTGGAGCTTCCTCGGCTGGAAGTACGAGCACATCTCGGCGATCCGCATCCATCCCACCAACAAGGATGTGGCCTGGATCGGGGTCTTCGGCAATCCCTTCCAGGCGGGGGATCGCGGACTCTACAAGACGACAGATGGTGGCAAGACCTTCTCGCGTGTCCTCTACGCCGGGGATTCCACCGGGGTGATCGACATCCAGCT
>JAEUJL010000749.1 GCA_016794835.1 Gemmatimonadota bacterium
CCGCGCATACCCGATGGTCGTCCCGGACGCGACCTGCCACCAGGCGTCGCCCGCGCCCTCAAGCACCTCGACCTGGAAACGCTCGATCACCTGCCCGCTGGCAATCGGCTCCGCGAGGCGCACGACGTTCGCCATCACCGGCCGGGCGAGGGTGAACTCCAGGGCAGCCCCGCCCCCGGCACCGGACGCCTCCCACCAGGTCGCCGGGTCACCGTCGATCACCCGCGCCGCGGGATGCCGCGCGATCGCCGAGGAGGCCTCGACCCGCGCGCCCGCGGCCAGGTCGCGCGCGAACGCCTCCCGCCGCCGCGTCGCAAACCCCTCGAGGGCGCGCCGGTCGTTCGCATGCCAGGTCCCGTCGCGGGTCGGCGGAACGTTCAGCAACAGCTTGCTGTTGCGCCCCACCGAGGTGAAGTAGAGCTGCAGGAGGTTGTCGACCGAGCGGACCTGCGCGTCCTGCGCTGCATGGTGGAACCAACCGGGGCGGATCGAGACGTCGGTCTCGCCGGGACGCCACACCGCCCCGTCGCGATGGCCCTGCTGCAACACGTCCCCCACCCATGGGGCGTCGAAGCCCGCATACGGCACGACGGTCGGGTCGATGGTGCTCCAGCACGTCTCCCCCGCCACGCCGCGTTCGTTGCCGATCCACCGCACATCCGGCCCCGCGTCGGAGAACATCACGGCGTCCGGTTGCAGCCGGCGCACCGTGCCATGGATGCGCGCCCAGTCGTACACCTGCCGCCGGCCGTTGGGCCCCTCGCCGTTGGCCCCATCGAACCACACCTCCAGGAGCGTCCCATACCGCGTCAGCAACTCCTCCAGCTGCGCGATGTAGAGGTCCATGTACCGCGGCGAGTCGCCGTACGACGGCTCGTGACGATCCCAGGGCGAGAGGTACACGCCGAACCCGATCCCCTGCGCCCGGCAGGCACGGGCCAGGTCGCCCACGACATCGCCGCGCCCGCCGCGCCACGGGCTCGACGCCACGGAGTGCCGGGTCTGGTCGGACGGCCAGAGGCAGAAGCCGTCGTGGTGCTTGGCCGTGATGACCAACGACCGAAAGCCTGCACTCGCGGCCTGCCGCACCATCACGTCGGCATCGAAGCCCTCGGGCCGGAAGATGGCCGGGTCCTCGGTGCCATCACCCCACTCGCGATCGGTGAAGGTGTTCACGCCAAAGTGCACAAAGGCGGACAGCTCCTCCTGTTGCCAGCGCAGCTGCGCGGCCGTGGGCACCGGGCGGGGCGCCGCGAGCGGCCATGCGACCTGGCGCCCCAGCACCCCCGCGCCTAACGCGCTGACGAAGTCGCGACGTCTCATGGGGTCGGCGTCGCCCGGGCGTCGGCGGCCAGCGGGGCCACGGCCAGCAAGGCATCGCGCGGGTGACCGGCGGCCACCATCCGGCCGAGGGCGCGCGGGGTCACGTAGCCCACCTCTCCGGTCGCGAGCTGGACGCGATACCAACTGCCCTGTGCGCCGACAACCTGCACGGGGGTGCCCACCGCGAGGGTGCGCACCGTGTCGGCCCCGTTGGCCGCCCACCGGCGGAGCGTCGGCGCCGGGCTCCCGGACGCGAGCACGGCGCCCAGGCGCGCCGTATCGGCGGCCACCACCGCCGCGTCGCTCACCGGCAGCCGCACCCACGGCCACGGGTCCATCGCCCCCGACCCGCGCCGGTAGATCCCGAAATGCAGGTGCGGGCGCGTCGTGCGCGCATTCCCGGTGTTGCCGACAAAGCCCAGCGTGTCACCGCGACGTACCCCCTCCCCTTCCAGGACCGCCACGGAATCGAGGTGCGCATAGTACAGGCTCTGGCCACGCCCGGGATCGGACAACCAGACGACCTTCCCCCCGAGCTCGTTCGGCCTGGTCGAGCGGATCATCCCGTCCACGCTGGCGACGACAGGGGTCCCGCGCGGCGCGAAGATGTCGATCCCCTCATGCCGGCGCCGACCGCCGTCGCGCGCCATCCCCCAGAAACTCTGCACCGCCCGATTGCCGTGGCCGGCGACCGGGAACGCGAGGATCGGCTCCGCGCGCACGACGAGCTCATAGCGCCCTTCCCGCAGCAGCTCCGGCTGGACGCGCAGCAGGAAGGTCGTCGAATCCTCGACCTCCTCCTGCAGGACCCAGCGCCCGGTGGAGTCGCGCCGCGCGCTCGCCTGATGCACGCGCGCGGCCGCGGTGTCGGTCGTCAGGCGGAACAGGTCGATGAAGACGCGGGTGTCGAGCCCCTCCACCTGGTCAAACGCCAGGTCGAGGCGCCGCCCCGGCCCAAGCCGGAGCTCATACGCCACCGCCCGCGCCTCGGCGCGCGTGAAGTACCCCACCTCGCGTGCTGGCAGTGGGAGCGGGATCGGGGCGCCCAGCGCACTGTCACCGGCGGCCAGCCACTCCCTGCCTAACGCGGTGGAATCCAGCCCGGCCGCGCGCAAGGAGGCCGCGTACTGCTCATGCGGCGTGAGCACCCGCACCCGCCCCCGCCACGCGTCCTGGTTGCACGCCGCAAGCAGGCCACACGCCGCCCCGAGGACGAGCCCGCGCATGCGCGTCCCGCTCAGCACCCGTACGGCCCGTGCCGCTCGTGCTGCCCGTACCGCGCCGTGGCTGTTGACACCCGCCAACGGCTCACACCGTCCGCACCCGTCACCCCACCACCTCCCGGTACACCCGATACACATTCCCGCCCATGATCCGGTCAATGTCCGCTGCCCGATAGCGCCGCTGTTCCAGGCCACGCCGCACCACCTCCATGCGGCGGGGACCGTTCAGCTCGTTGATGAAGTACGGCAGGTCGCTGTCCACCACCTGCGACCCTTCCTCCTTCTTGAGCTCGGCGAGGTACTCGGGCGTCAATGTGATCACCCGGTGGTCACGATCGCTCCCGATGCCGACATGCTCGATCCCGGCGACCTTCACCGCGTGGTCGATGTGGTCAAAATAGGCGTGCAGGTTGTCCTGCTTCTTGGACGTGAGGAACGGCCGCATCTGGCAGACGCCGATGACTCCGCCCCCCTTCGCCACCGCGCGCATCACCTCATCGGTGCTGTTGCGCACGTTCTGGTGCACCGCCATGCACGCCGTGTGCGAGATGATCACCGGCTTCCGCGAGGCCGCCGCCGTCTCCGCCATCGTGCGCTGGTTGGCATGCGACAGGTCCACGAGCATGCCGACGGTGTTCATCTTCTCCACCAGCTCGCGGCCGAACGGCGTCAACCCGCCGTCCTCGCCGGCCCGGCATCCCGTCCCCGCGCGGTTGCGCTCGTTGTAGGTGATCTGGGAGCTCCGCACCCCCAACCGGTAGAAAACATCCACGCGATCCAGGTGGGCCCCGAACTGGTCCGAGTTCTGGAACAGGTAGAAGACCGCCATCTTCCCGGCCCGGCGCGCACGGTCAATGTCCCGCACGCTGGTCGCCTTGAGGAAGAAGGCCGAGCGTCCCGCGATCATCCGGTCGTATTCCACCACGCCATCGATCGCCAACTCCAGTCCCTCGGCCCCCGTTGGCTTGGGATCACAGAGCGTCACCGTGATCGCCCGCATCCCCGTCGCCAGCATGTCCCGGATGAGGGCATCGTCGTACTCGTTGCGCAGCTCACCCATCGCGTCCATGATCAGGGGCCGCATCCCCGGCTGGGTGCCCGGGAGGGTGGGGCGCAACGCCGCCGCAGCGCCCAACAGGGCCGTGTGCGACACGAAAGTCCGTCGATGCATGGTCGGGTGGCTGAGGTCGGTGGAATCTGGCGGGACCACATGATACCCGGAATGACCCAGTGATCGCTCGCCAGCTGCCCCGACCGACCTTTTTCGCGACCGCCAAGGCCTTTCGCACCTGGCTCGCGGCACACCACACCACGACAACCGAGCTGATCGTCGGCTTCTACAAGAAGGACTCCGGGCGTGGGGGGATCACCTACCCGGAAGCGCTCGACGAGGCGTTGTGTTACGGGTGGATCGACGGCGTGCGCCGTGCGGTGGACGGCGTCTCGTTCTCCGTGCGCTTTACCCCGCGCCGGCCCAAGAGCTACTGGAGTCGCGTGAACCGGGCCAAGGTCGAACAGCTCCTGGCCGCCGGCCGGATGACACCGGCGGGGTTGGCCGCGTGGGAGCGACGCGACGCCGTGCCGCCGGACCAGTATGCCTTCGAGCAGGCGCCACGGCGCCTGCCGCAGGCGATGGAGCGCACCTTCCGGCGCGACGCGGCCGCGTGGGCCTGGTTCTCCTCACGGGTCGCCGGCTACCAGCGCCTCGCGATCCACTGGGTGCTCAGCGCCAAGCAGGAGGCAACCCGGGTGCGTCGGCTTGCGACCCTCATCAGCGCCTCGGCGGCGAGCCAGCCGATGCCGGGATATCTCGCCGGCACGCCAGGGGCCGCGCGGGGCA
>JAEUJL010000626.1 GCA_016794835.1 Gemmatimonadota bacterium
GGGCGCACGCTGCACGACGTGGACGTGCAGGACGGGCTGCTGTACGGCAGCTGGTGGAACGATGGCCTGATCATCCTGGACGTGGGCAACGGGATCAAGGGCGGCACGCCGTCCAAGCCCGTGCTCGTGTCGCAGTTCAAGTACGACCTGGACGCGCTCTACAAGACGCGCGTGGAGACCGAGGCCGGGGCCGGCTATATCCGCGGGACGCACACCGCGTGGCGCCACCGCAACTACGTGTTCATTGCCGACGAGGTCTTCGATCCCGCGGAAGTCCAGAATGCGCTCGGTGACAAGGTGGGCCGGGCCTATGGGCGGCTCCAGGTGGTCGACGTGAGCGACATCATGAACCCGAAGTCGGTCGCCTACTACGAGCCCGAGTTCGGCGGCGTGCACAACATCTGGGCTGCGGGCGACACGCTGTACATGGGGGCCTACAACTCCGGGTTCCACGCCTTCGACGTGTCGGGCGAGCTCAAGGGCGACCTGCAGAAGCAGGGGCGGGAGATCACGCACTTCCAGCCGCAGAGCCCCAAGGGACGCCTGCCCAACGCCACCATGACCTGGGGCGTGGTCGTGAAGAACAACCTGATCTTCCTCAACGACATGAACTCCGGGCTCTGGATCGTGAAGATGGAGCCCAAGCCAACGGTCGTCCCGTAGCCACCCACGCCCCGACCCATGCTCCTGCCCCTCCTCTTCCTCCAGGCGGCGGCGACCGCCCCCGTTGCGCGCGTCGTGGTCACCCCGGCCAAGCCGGAAATGACGGCCGGGGACACCCTCCGCCTGCGCGCGCAGGCGCTGGATGCCTCCGGTCAGCCGGTGCCTAACGCGCGGATCCGCTTCCAGGCGGACGGCGGCGACTTCGAGGCGGAGGTGGACTCGGTCGGCCTCGTGCGATCCGGGGCCACGGGGACGATCCCCGTGGTCGTGGTGGCCACGGTCCCGGGTGCACGGCCCGTGACAACTCGAGTGGATGTGCGCATGGTGCCGGGCCCCGCCGTGCGGCTGGTTCCGTCGCAGGCTGCGCTTCGGTTGGCCGTGGGGCAGGCCTTTCACCTGACCGCGAAGGTCTACTCCGCGACCAACGATGAACGGCAGGATGTGGTGGGCTGGCGGGCGAGTGGTGGGGCGGCCACCATCGATGCGGCCGGGATGGTGCGTGGCGTGCGCCCCGGGCGCGCACGGGTGACGGCGCAGGTGGGATCGATCACGCGCGCCGTCGAGGTCGAGGTGGTGCCCCAACGGGTGGCGCGGCTCGAGGTGACGCCGGGTCGAGTTGACGCGCGGCAGGGCGATGCCATTCGACTGCAGGCCACGGCGCGTGACGGGGCCGGACGCGCGATTCCTGGCCTCGCCACCAGCTGGTCATTCGCCCCCGGTCAGGGTGTCATCGACCAGCAAGGGACCTTTGTGGCATACGAGCCCGGGGAGTACCTGATCACCGGGTCGCAGGGTGGCCAGACGGCCTACGCCCTCGTGCGTGTCGCGCCGCGCGAGGTGCGTCGACCCATGTCGGTCGTTGGACGCCTGCCGCGCACGCGTTTCCGGACAGAGGAGCTCTGGCTCCACCCGGACGGCAAGCACGCGTACCTGGGGAGCGGGCGCGGTGGCGACGTCATGTACGCGATCGATATCTCCAACCCGTCGGCACCCGTGGTGACGGACTCGATCGTGACCAACACGCGGCGAGTCAACGACATCATGACGACGCCGGACGGAAAGTTCCTCGTCTTCACGCGCGAGGGGGCGAGCGACCGGACGAACGGGATCGTGATTTGCTCGCTGGAGGACCCCAAGCACCCCAAGGTGATCAGCGAGTTCACCGAAGGGGTCACTTCGGGCGTGCACTCCGCCTTCATCTTCAAGCAGGAGAAGTTCGGCACCCACGTCTACCTGACGAATGATGGCACGGGCGCCCTGCACGTCGTGGACATCACGGACCCGTACAAGCCGCGCGAGGTGGGGCAGTGGAAGACCCCCAAGACCCACGGGGATGCCGGGCGGTCCCTGCACGACATCGACATCCAGGACGGCCTGCTCTACGCCTCGTGGTGGAACGACGGGCTCGTCGTGCTCGATGTCGGGAACGGGATGAAGGGCGGCTCGCCCTCCAATCCGCAGTTGGTGACGCAGTACAAGTACGACCTGAATGCGCTGTACCGCGACGTGGAAGCGGTGGGTGGACCCGGCTTCATCCGGGGCACCCATACGGCATGGCGGCACAAGAACTACGTGTTCATCGCCGATGAGGTCTTCGCCGCGAAGGAAGTGCAGGGGGCAAAGGACGCGGCGGCCTCGCGGGCCTATGGCCGGCTGCAGGTGATCGACGTGAGCGACATGGCCAACCCGAAGTCGGTGGCGTACTACGAGCCCGAGTACGGTGGCGTGCACAACGTGTGGGTGACCGGGGACACCCTGTTCATGGGCGCGTACGAGGCCGGCTTTCGGGCCTTTGACATCTCCGGGGAACTCCGCGGGGACTTGCGGGCGCAGGGACGCGAGATCGGGCACGTGAACACCGCCGACATGGACGGCAAGGTGCAGAACGCGTCGCGCGTGTGGGGCGTGATCTACAAGAACGGGCTCGCCTGGGTGAACGA
>JAEUJL010000634.1 GCA_016794835.1 Gemmatimonadota bacterium
GACGTACGTCTTGGTGTTGCTGGCGATGCGATGAGTGAACGCCGGGGTCAGGCGAGCGCCCGTGGCGCGATCGGCGACGCCAGCGGCCCCCTCAAAGCGCAAGCAACCCCCGCGGCCGATGACGGCGAGGGAGATGCCCGCTATGGACGGGTTGGCGCGCGAGAGGGAGTCGACCAGGCGCTGCAGCCGAGCGCCTGTACTGTCGAGGACGGCACGGGGCGGGCAGGACTGGGCCCCGAGGGTGGCGGGCGCGGTTGCGCCCGCCCGGATCAGGAGGAAGGCCGGGATGCGTCGCATCCCGGAGAAGTTACTTCGCCTTCCGCTTGGCCGCGCGGGTTCCGGCCGGGCGACGGCGGGAGCGCTTCGGGTCGGTAGGCTTCATCGGCTTCTTGGCGCCCGGCAGCCAGGTCCAGGTCTTTCCGGTGCGGGCGAGGGAGACCGCGGCGGGGGAAACGCCCCACTTCTCGGCCAGCTCGGCGTAGGGGCGATTGTCGTACTTGCCCGCGCGGAGCGCCTTGACGACGTCGGCCGTGAGCTGGGCGGAGGGATGCTTGGCCCCGCGGGGGAAGCCCTGCTGTGTGGTCTTCTTGCGGGCGGACTTGCCAGGGCGCTTGGCGGTAGCCTGGCGGCGGCTGCGTGCGGCCATCGTGGGGGAAGATTGAGTTGTGGGCCTGCGGAGGGAGCCCGTGAGGAACAACGCCGGGCATGACAACCCTACAGCCCCCAGCACGGATGTGCAAGGAGACGAGCGCGGGTTGGGACGCGCTCATCGAGCGTTAAGCCGCCGATCCGGGAGGGATCACGCACCTCCCAGGGCCCGCGTTGAGGTGCGGGAATGGAGGACCGGGCGCCTATCGCGGCAGCGCCTGCTGCCGTATGTGAACCACCCCGCGTCGCCTGAGGAGGAGAATCGACGCGGGGTGGCCTTGTGTCATGGCGGCGCTGGGCGCCGCCAACTCCTTACGAGCGGATGCAGGCGCGCGGATCGCCGACCGGGGCGTTGCCGTCGCAATCCATGCCGATGCCCGGGATCAGGTCATCACCGATGATGCGCTTGGTGTTGGTCGGGTAGCGGTTCAGGGTCAGCTCGCGAAAGCTGCCGAACTTCTCGAGCTTGGGGGCTTCGTACATCGGGATCTCCAGTACCAGGGTTTGTGTGGGTCTCGGCGTTATCTGTAGGCAAGTCCCGGACCACTGTTCCGTGGCTTCAGGGCCACTCCGGATGCTCGGCAGGAACTGCCGGATCGCCCCCCGAATCGCGTCAGCTTGCCCGACCAGCCGGTGACGCCCGCTCGACCTGGTTGGATCCCTTGTGCGACCCATCACAGAAACTTCCGGGACTTTGTCGCTGCCCGGCAGGGTTCGCCGTCCCCCCCGTGGTGCTGGTTAGGCAGGGGTGATGCACCAGCGTAACGGTCCCGGGGAGCCCTGTGACAGTTCGCGGCGGGCGTGGCATGACCTCGCCGCCGGGGCGGTCAGGAGGTCGAGAGGTTGTAGCGCATGATGCGCCCGTGCGGACCCGAGCGGTCGCGCTCGAGTTCGTAGACATCCCCGGGTGGCACCGCCATCTCCGCGAGGCACGCCGCGATCTCCGCACGTTCGTCGCTGGTGAACACGAGCGAGCATGCCGCGAGCGTCGATGAAAGGTGGCCCGCGTGTCGTGCACCCACGATCACCGCCTGCACCCCGGGCTGCTCAAGCACCCAACGAATGGCCACCGCGCCAATGCGCACCGCATGCGCGCGCGCGATCCTGTCCAGCGTACGGAGCAGCGTCTGGAATCGC
>JAEUJL010000828.1 GCA_016794835.1 Gemmatimonadota bacterium
GGGGTTCCATTCGATTCGCTGCTCGCAACCTGGCAGCGGCGCGTGGCTGGCGCGCGTCCCCGGGACCTTCGAGTGCATCCCCTGGCGCTGGTGACCGGGCTCCTCGGTGCGATGACGCTGCTGGTTCTCCCGCGACGGAGGGCATGAGATGCCGATCGTCTTTGGATTGATGGCGGTCGCTGCACTCGTATGGGTGGTGCAACCCGCGGCATCCGATGGGTCCGACGCTACCGGACGGCGCCCCGCCTGGCACTGGTACGTTGGCGGGCTGGGGGCGTTCCTCCTTTTCTTCGCGTGGGTCACGGCCCCGCGTGACTGGCGCGCGCGGCTCTCGCCGGAACGCGAGACCCGATGGTCGCGTGGCGAGGTGCTCGCCCGCCGATTCCGCGCCGTGAATGACGCGCGTGAAGCCCTGCTCGCCGAGATCGCCGTGCAGCACGCCCTCGGCCGGACGCGCGCTTCGGAGCGGCAGCGACTGGTCCTGGTCGATAGTGGCGTGCCGGCTGCGGCGGCGGTGTTTGTGGACTCCCTGGTCCGCGGCGAGGTGCGCCGGCTGGAGCTTGGCGATACGCTGCTCCGGGTCTTCATCACGCGGCCAGCCTCCGACTCGTCGCGCGCCAGCGCGTTGCGCGCGCGGCGACCGATCGACATCTCGTGGCTCCTGCCGGACTCGACGCGGCCGAGCTGCCTGACGGTCGTGCGCCTCAACCGGGATGAGGTCGCGAACCTGCTGGTGGCCACTGGCACGAGCCTGCTCGGCCCGTGCGCGTTCGTCGCACGGTTTGGGCGACCGGGACCGCAGGTCGATCGCTGGCTGCGCGGGATGGACTACAGCGTGGCAGCATTTCCCGCGTGGGCCAACACCGGGTTGGGATCGAACCGCGCGGACGAGCGACCCTACCCGCGATCCAGCCTGACGGCGAGGCAGTCACAGTGTGTGATGGCGGACGCGGCGAGCTGTCGCGCCCTGCTGGCCATCGACTCGGCGTCGCTCAGTGCCGACGAGGTTGAGTACGGCACCGTGACCTTCCGGGACTTCTCGATGGGTGGCCCGCGACTCGCTCGCTTCGAACGGCTCTTCCTCTCCGACCTTGTGCGTGACCTCGGTCCGGAACGGTTCGGTGCGTTCTGGCGATCTCCGGATCCCGTGAGCGTCGCGTACCTGTCTGCCGCGGGTCGCCCGATCGAGGCGGATGCATCGGCGTGGATGCGGCGATTTTACGAGTATGCGCCCGGAGGTCCCGCCGTTCCCGCCCCAACGCTCGGCGCCTTCGCTGCGGCGGTGGTCATCGCCGGGCTGACCACGGCGCGCCGGCGCACCGGACAGGGTCCCCCGACGTGATGGGCGGAACGCACGAGCGCCCGGTGTCGCAGAGCGACCCGGGCGCCGTTTGACTGTATCCAGAGCCAGCGGTCGGGATTGAACCGACGACCGCCCGATTACGAATCGGGTGCTCTACCACTGAGCTACGCTGGCAGACCTGCTGAGTGCCCAAGAGCGGACTCGAACCGCTACGCCTTTCGGCACCACCCCCTCAAGATGG
>JAEUJL010000837.1 GCA_016794835.1 Gemmatimonadota bacterium
ACTCGGCATGGACGCGAAGTTCGCCGTCGGCTCGAACCTCACGCTGGACGCCACGGTCAACCCGGACTTCGGCCAGGTCGAGGCCGACCCCGCCGAGGTGAACCTGTCGGCCTTCGAGACCTTCTTCGACGAGCGACGCCCCTTCTTTGTGGAGGGCGCCGAGATGATCCGTGGCCCCGGGGCGGGCTACTTCTACTCCCGGCGGATCGGCGCCGCCCCACGCGGCAGCGCCAGCGGGGATTTCGTCGATATCCCGCGATCCTCCACAATCCTCGGTGCCGCCAAGCTGACCGGGCGCCTACCCTCCCGCCTGTCGGTCGGTGGGCTGCTGGCGGTCACCGCCGCCGAAAACGCGCGCACCCACTCGCTGGATGCCGCGATCACGCGAACGGTCGCCGTGGAGCCACGCGCGGCGTTCGGCGTGCTGCGCCTGCAGCAGGAAATCGGATCGCAGGCGTCGACGCTGGGGGCCGCGATCACCGCCGTTCGACGGGATGTCGGCGGCGACCCGGTCCTCGGGGCGCTGATGACTCGCGAAGCCTACTACGGCGGCTTTGACTGGCGCCTCCGCTTCCAGCAGGGGCGGTATGCCCTGAGCGGCTTTGTCGCCGGCTCGCACGTCGCGGGTGACACCGCCGCCATCCGTCGCCTACAGACCGGCAGCGTGCGATTCCTGCAGCGCCCCGACCTCACCCACTTCAAGTACAACCCGCTGCGCACATCGCTCTCCGGATACTCGGCGCAGTTCCGGGCCGACAAGGACGCGGGACGTCGCATCCTGTGGGGCGCCGAGGTCAAGCTGGAGTCCCCGGGCTTCGAGATGAACGATCTCGGGCGACTGCAGTCGGTGGACGACATCGAGTACAACGCGGACATCCAGATCCGGGAGACGATCCCGGGGCGGTACCTACAGAACTGGCGGCTCGGCTTCGACACGCGCGGCGCCTACAACTACGCGGGGATCCACCAGGAGAACAACTGGAGCCAGAACACCTCCCTGACCTTCAAGAACTTCTGGAACTTCAACCTCCGCACCTCGTTCGAGCTGCCCACGATCAACGACGCACTGACGCGCGGCGGACCGCTCATGGGGACCGCGCGCGAGTTCCGGCAGGAGATCCGGCTGAACGGCCCCTTCGGCGCGCGCACCGGATGGCGCATCAATGGTGGGTACGGAACCGACGAGTTCGGCGCGTGGCGCCGCAACGTCGGCGGCCAGCTCACCCTGCGTCCGGCGCCGCGATGGTCGCTGTCCACCGAACCGAACTTCCAGCGTGGCACGGATCCCCGGCAGTACGTGACCACGGTGGCCGGCGGGACGCGGACCTACGGATCCCGGTACATCTTCGCGTTCATCGACCGCACGACGATCTCCAATCGCTTCCGGGCCAACTACGCGTTCTCGCCGAACCTCACCCTCGAGGCCTACGCGGAGCCGTTCCTGTCCTCGGGGAAGTACTCGCGCTTTGGTGAACTGGAGGCCCCGCGCAGCAAGTTCCTGCGCGAGTACGGCACCAACGGGACCCGCGAGCTCGTGGACAGCGCAGGGACGCGGACGATCACCGATGGCGCGGAGAGCTTCACCCTCGCCAATCGCGACTTCCACGTCCTCTCCTTCCGCTCCAACCTGGTGATGCGGTGGGAGTGGACGCCGGGCAGCACGCTGTTCGTGGTGTGGCAGCAGAATCGCCGCACGAGTGAGGCGATCGGCGACCCCGTGCGCTTCAACGAACTCTGGCAAACGACGCGGGCCGCCGGCGACAACTTCCTCTCCCTCAAGGTCAGCTATTGGCTCCCGGTGCGGCTCGGCGGCGGGCCCCAGCGCACCGGCCGCAACGACGCCAGCGACGCCAGGAACTAGCGGCGGCCAGGCGCGACGGGACGCTCCCGACGCACCGCGCGCGGCCAGCAACGCGCGCGTGAACGGAGATGACGTGATCGGGCGGTGCGGCGCGAGGGTGGAGGATGTTCGCGACGCGGGGTAGGTTCTCCCGCAACGCCAGCCCCCTTCCCATGCGCCTCCGCCCACTCTTCCTCGCCATCCTCGTGCCGTTGGCAGGCACCGCGCAGGAGCGCGATGCCACCTCAACACGGGGGATGGTGGTCTCCACCTCCGATATCGCTTCCGACGTCGGCGCGGCGATCCTGGCGAAGGGTGGGAATGCCATCGACGCCGCGGTGGCCACCGGGTTTGCGCTGGCCGTCACGCACCCGAGCGCCGGCAACATCGGCGGCGGCGGCTTCATGGTCATTCGCTTTGCCGATGGGCGATCGACAACGATCGACTATCGCGAGAAGGCCCCCCTGCGCTCGACCCGCACGATGTACCTCGGCGCGGACGGCAAGATCGATCGCTCGCTGACCGCCGCGGGATGGCTCGCGCCGGGGGTGCCCGGCACGGTGCGGGGGCTGGCCCTCGCCCACCAGAAGTACGGCAAGCTCCCCTGGGACGAGGTCGTGCGTCCCGCCGCGGAACTCGCCTCGCGGGGCTTCCGGGTGTCGAAGGGGTTCGCCGAGAGCCTCAACGGCTTCGTGCGACGCAGTGGCGCGCGGTTCCCGTCCACGCGTGAGGCGTACGGCAAGCCGGGAGGGGCCGAGTGGCAGGAGGGCGACACGCTGCGCCTGGCCGACCTCGGGCGATCGTTAGGCGCCATCGCGACCGACCCGAACGCCTTCTACACCGGCTGGATTGCCGACTCCATCGACCGCCAGATGAAGGCCAATGGCGGCATCATCACCAGGCGCGACCTCGCCGCGTACCGCGCCGTGGAGCGCGCCCCGGTCAAGGGCACCTTCCTGGGCCACGAGATCATCTCCATGCCGCCGCCGAGCTCCGGGGGCACGGTGGTGATCCAGACGCTGAACATCCTGGAAGCCCTCGGCGTGTCGCGCTTCACCAGCGCCAACGACCCTGCCCTGCTGCACCTGCGCATCGAGGCGGCCAAGCGGGTGTATCGCGATCGCGCGCGGTGGATGGGCGACCCGGACTTCGTGAAGGTGCCGGTGGCGCGCATGACCTCGCCCGCCTACGCGCGTGAGCTGGCGCGCGGCATCGACACGGCGAAGAGCACCACCTCGGTGGCGCTCGGCAAGGGCGTGATCTCGGTGCCGGCTGGCGAAAGCGACGAGACCACCCACTACTCCGTGGTCGACGCGTGGGGCAACGCCGTGAGCAACACCTACACCCTGGAAGGCGGCTATGGCTCCGGCGTGGTCGTCCGCGGGGCCGGGTTCATCCTGAACAATGAGATGGGGGACTTCAACAAGAAGCCTGGGGAGACCAACCTGACCGGTGATATCGGCACGCCACCGAACCTGATCGCCCCGGGGAAGCGGATGTTGAGCTCCATGTCGCCGGTGATCGTGGCCAAGGACGGCCAGCTTCGCCTGGTGACGGGGTCCCCGGGTGGACGGACGATCCCCAACACCACGCTCTCGGTCGTCCTGGGGGTCACCGCCTTCGGGATGAGTGCACGTGACGCCGTGGACCTGCCGCGCCTGCACCACCAGTGGCTGCCGGACGCGGCCTCGTTCGAGACCGGCGTGGCCGATGACGCCACGATCGAGGGACTGAAGGCCAAGGGCCACACGATTCGCGTGGGCAGCCGCCAGGGGGATGCCCACTCCATCGTGTACGACGCCGCGACGAAGACCGCCTACGGCGCCGCAGACCGGCGCACGCCGGACTCCAAGGCGAGCGCCCCGCCGCAGTAAGCGACGCCCCGCGGCGAGGCGGCCCAGGGCCGCCCCGCCGCCCACGCGCCTAACGCGATGCGGGCATGGCGTCGTTGGTCATCCACCACTGCCGCGGCATCTCCCGCTGGCGCGGCCACACCTCGGCCAGGGTGTTCCCGTCGTACAGCCGCCCGTTCTTCATGACGTAGCGGATGGCGTTGGTATTCCGGATGTTGTCGAGCGGGTTCGCGTCGAGGACGAGGATATCCGCCAGCTTGCCCGCCTCGATCGAGCCGAGGTGCTTCTGCAAGCCGATCGCCTCGGCGCCGAAGATCGTGCCGACGCGCAGCGCATCCAGCGGCTTCATCCCGCCGCTGGCGATCGTCCACAGCTCCCAGTGGACGCCAAGCCCCTGCAGCTGTCCGTGGCCGCCCAGCCCCACCTTGCCACCGGCCTCGACCAGCTTCTTCGCCTGCTCGGCAAAGAGCTTGAAGGAGTACTCGTTCTCCCGGAACCACTGCGGTCGGCGCAACCCGCGCCGCTCCAGCTCGGAGAACGGGGTAAAGCGCACCAGCTTCTTGTCCGCGAGGATGTCCCAGCTCTCGTACCAGTAGTTCTCCGCCCACGGGCCGCCGTACTCGACCAGCAGCGTGGGGGTCCAGGTCGTCCCGCTCTTCGCGAACAGCTCGATGGCGTCCTTGTACATGGGGGCGATCGGGAGGGTGTGCTCGATCCCGGCGTACCCGTCCATCGCCTCGGTCATGTTCTTCTTGAAGTCCAGCCCGCCCTCGAGCGTTGGGGTGATGCGCTGCTCGCGGGCCGCCATGGCGATCCATTGGCGCTGCCGCCGGTCGCCGGCCTGGTACTGCTTGATCGTCTCGGTCAGGAAGAACTCCGAGTAGCGCTTCATGACCTCCTTCGCGTCGTCGGCGCTCGAGACATCGTCCCAGGCGAAGATGCCGGGGCCGGTCGC
>JAEUJL010000844.1 GCA_016794835.1 Gemmatimonadota bacterium
GCTGTTCGGGTCCATCAACCCATCGAACACGATCGACTTGCCGTCAGGCGTCCACGACCACCCCACCGCCCCGGGCTGGCCGTCAAAGCGCGATCCCGCATTCCAGTTGCCCTTCGTCAGCTGGCGCGGCGTCCCGCCATCGGCCGGGACCACGAAGAGATGCACAAACCCCGGTTCCAAAAAGCCGCGGCGATCGGCCCGGTAGTGAATCTCCTTCACGTACCGCGGCGCCGGCGTCCATTGCGCGCCGGGTGGCGGCGCTGGCATGTCGATCGGCCACACGTTCGGCTTGGGCGTATACATGGCAAAGCCGATCATCGTGCCATCGGGCGACCAGGCGATGTCCGCCGGCCCGTACTCGGCGCGCGTGACCTGCGACGTCGCCCCCTCCGCATTCATCCACCGCACGTGGATCTGCAGGCCGCCCGGTGCCCCCTCGGCGAGATAGGCAATGCGGGTTCCGTCGGGTGACCAGACCGGGGATGCCCCGCGCGCGAGGAAGCGGTTCTCCGAGCCATCGGCATTCATGATCCACATGGCCGACTCGAAGGAGTCCTTCTGCTTGTCGACGAACCGGCGCGTGTAAATGAGGCGCGACCCGTCGGGGGAGACCTTCGCGTCACTCACCGTCTCGAAGTCGAGGTAGTGATTGACCGTGAGCAGGGTGTCAGACGCCTTTTCCTGTGCCGCGAGCGGGGCCGCGACAGCAAGCGTCGCAGCGACGAGGATCCCGGGGACGAAACGCATGGACAAAGCTCGGTGGGGGTTCTCGGCAGAAGGTACGAGCCGGCCGCCAGAACGACAGGGGAGTCGCCTCCCCCGCACGGCTAGTGCCCCAGGCGCAACCGAATCACCAGTTCGTCGAGCGACACGAGCTCCGTGACTGGCGTCCGCGGTGCCCCCAGGCCGATGCGATTGTGCCAGACCACGGGCATCCCCACCGCGGACGCGCCGCCGATATCGGACGGGGATCCCGCCACAAACAATGCGTGTGCGGCCGGGACACCCATCTCATCCAGCGCCAGCTGGTACGGTCTGGCATCCGGCTTGTAGGCTCCCGCACGCTCGGCCGTCACCAGGTGCACCGGCATCCCGAGCCGCGCCACGGCGCGGTGTCCCAGAAGCTCCGAACAATTGGTCACGACCCCCAGCCGGTAGCCGTCGCTCCGCAACGCCTCCAGCGCCGCCGGCACCTCGGGCCACGGAGTGAGTTCATCCCAGCGTTGCACCAGGGTGTCCCCCACCGAGGCGTCCAACCCGGCGTCCAGCGCGGAGCGACACACCAACTCCTCGTAGGGCACGTACCCACCCGCACCGTACGTCAATTCGAGGTAGCGCATGCGCCAGCGGCGGCCCGGCTCGCGGCCACCGGCCGCGGCGTCCCACAAGGTCCAGGAGTCGAGGAGCGCGGTCAGCAGGTCAAAGAGGACGACGTCGATGCGAGGCGGCATGACAGCAAACTCAGTCCCGCCGGCTGGTCGCGCCAGCCGTGACCAGTCGACGGGCGATGGAGCCGCCGACCCGCTCACGCATCGCCGGCCCGCCCTGTAAGATCTCCGTCTCACCCTCCCCGACCGATGCGCCACGCCCTCCTTGCCTCCCTCGTCCTCGCCGGCGCCACCGCCGCCCAGACGCCCCCGCCGCCCGCGAATCCCGCGCAGGGCCAGCAGCGCCAGGGTGCGCAGGCGGGGCAACCCGGCCGCGGGGTGCTCGGCGGTGTCCCGATGACCGCCGCGGACAGCATGGTCCAGCGGGTCGTCGCGCGCCTCGACTTCAAC
>JAEUJL010000076.1 GCA_016794835.1 Gemmatimonadota bacterium
CATGCTACTGGAGGTCGAGGCCGGGCAGGTGCGGCACACGACGCTCGCGCTGCCCGCGCGGCCCATGGTGCGGATCGACACGGATGTCACGGGGGTGCCGCCGGAGCGGCTGGATGCGCAGCTCCGGCACGCGATCGCCTCGGCGCCGGAGGATGCGGTGCTGGTCCTGCGGGTGAGCGGCACGCTGACATCCGAGCACCGCAGCCTCTTGCGGTCCGAGCGGCTGCGCCGGTTGGCGCCACCGGCAATGAACATTGAGGTGCGCGCGAGCTGGGGGCCGGCTGACGCGACCGTGAAGGCGCGCCCGACCGAGCAGCTCAACCTGCTGGAGTCGCGCTAGCGCCGGTCGCCCGACGTGCACCACGGGCGCGTTCGCTTCGTCGCGATGGTGCGGTCGCCTGCCGTGCCCGGTCCGTGCCTCAGGGGCTGGTGAGCAGGTGCCTGGTGTCTCCGGCGATACGCTGGGCGATCTCGTCGAGCGGCAGGTCGTTGCGATCCGTACCGAACGGCTCCTCGATCTCGGTGGCGAGCAGCTCCAGCCCCATCGTGGCAAAGAAGGTGAACATCGAGGCGATCACCGTGCCGTACCCGAACTCGCGCACCAGGCCAAAGGGCATGACGAGCGCGTACAGCATGACAAACTGCTTGACGTAGGAGCTGTAGGAGAACGGGATGGGGGTGTTCCGGATCCGCTCGCACGCGCCGCAGACGTCATCCAGGGTGGCCACCATCGGCGTGAGGGCGATGATGGCCTCGCGGGGGAGGTTTCCGGCCCGGACATCCTCGTGGATGGCGCGCGAGAGGGTGCGCACGATCTCGTTGGGGAGGTGTGGCCCGCCGGCGTCGCGCGGTCGGCGCAGGTGGTCGGCGAGCGCGCGCGGGAACTTCCCGAGGAGGGTCGCATACTCGTCGCGCCGGTCACTGGTGCGGGCCAGCATGGCATCCAGCGCGTGGGACAGGGCCCGGGAGGTGTTCACCAGCTGGCCCCAGAGGCGCCGGCCCTCCCACCAGCGATCGTAGGCCGTGTTCGTCCTGAACACCAGCAACAGGCCCAGGATGATGCCGAGGATCGAGAGGAAGGAGGGGCCCAGCGGGACGGCAATGCGCCAGACGTCGGTCTCCAGCCAGACGATCAGGGCCGCGTACAGCCCGGCGCCGATGACGTCCAGGGCCAACGTGCGAAAGACAGGGCTCCGTGGAAAATCCAGGAGGATGCGGATCCAGTTCTTCGGGTCGTAGGAAATCATGGCGCTGGACGATAACACGAGGCGGCGCGCCACCCGAGTCCCGCGGCGCTGGACAGGCGATTTCACCGCCCCCACCTTGACCCTCTCCTCACGCCCTCATCCGATGCGAATCCGCCCGAGCGCTGTCGCCCTCGTCGCCATGGCCGCTCTCGTCGCCTGCACTCCGCGCGAACAAGAGACGCAAGCCGCCCCCGCATGGACGGCGGAGAATGGCGTCACCGTGGGGAGCCCCGCCCCGCGAAAGGACGGGCAACTCCGCGTCCTGGTCTACCATGACATGGAGGGGCTCGCCGGCCAGGACGACTACCGGACCTTCAACTACTCGCACCCCGAGCACTACCCCAAGGGTCGCGCGTTGCTGGCGGCGGACGTGAACGCCGTGGTGGACGGCCTGTTCGCCGGTGGTGCGACGGCGGTGACCATCATCGACGGACACGGGAGTGGCAACCCGAACCCCGACCTCGATCCCGCGCTCCTCGACAAGCGAGCGACCCAGCTGACGAGGGATAGCGCGTTCCGACAGTACGTCGACGTCGTGGCCCCCGATACCTACGACGCGGTCGTGGCGGTCGGCATGCACGCCAAGACGGGGAGCCAGGGGTTTGCTTCCCACACGATCACCCTGGGCATGGACGTCTGGATGAATGGGCGCTCGATCACCGAGAGCGAGCTGGTCGCCTACTCGTGGGGCCGGCACGGGGTCCCGCTGGTGATGGTGACCGGCGATGACAAACTTGCCGCGGATCTGCAGACGATGCCGTGGCTCAAGTACGTCGTGACGAAGCACGCGACGAGCGCCAGCACGGTTCAGCTGCGCAACGTGGACAGCGTGCACGCCGAGATGAAGGCCCAGGCCGCGGCCGCGCTGCGGGAGATTGCGCAGGCAAAAGCCATCACGGTGAAGGAGCCGGTGAACGCCGCCTTGCGCGTCGTGCTCCCCGCGCGACTC
>JAEUJL010000126.1 GCA_016794835.1 Gemmatimonadota bacterium
GGTCCGCGGCGGAAGAAGGTCGCGAGTGAGGAGTCGTCGGGCTGGATCATCACGTAGTGCCGCAGGGTGTAGTCGCTCGTGCGAGCCAGCTCCTCGTAGATGCCGATTTCCCGCCGGCCGACGCCCGCGTCGTGGACGCTCGTGAGCCCCCACTTGTTGACCTCGGCGATGGCCGCGCGGGTCGCCGCACGGAGTTCCTCGTCGGAGGCCGGCGGGATCTTCGAACCCACCGTCCCCATGGCGTCATCGATGAGGACGCCGGTGGGCGAGCCGTCCGCGTTGCGTTCCAGCTTGCCGCCCCGCGTGTCCGGTGTCGCGGCGGTGACGTTGGCGGCCTTCATGGCGGCGGTGTTGACGAGCGCGGCATGTCCGTCGACGCGGACCAGGTAGACCGGGTGATTCGGCACCGCGCGGGACAGCGCCTCGTGGGTGGGGAAGCGCGTGTCGGCCCAGTCGTTCTGGTCCCAGCCGCGTCCCACGATCCACTGGCCGGCCGGTGTGTCCTTCGCGCGGGCCGCGACCCGGGCGACGATCTCCTCGTACGATGTCGTGCCGACCAGGTCCACGGTGCGGAGCGCGGAGCCAAGGCCACCCAGGTGCGCGTGGGCGTCGATCATCCCGGGGATGACCGTCCGGCCGTCGAGGTCGAGGACCCGGGTGGCACTTCCCTTATAGGTCATCGCCTGCCGCACGGGGCCGGTGAACAGGACCTTGCCGTCCTTGACCGCCATGGCGTCAACGAACGGGCGGTTCTGGTCCACCGTGTAGATGCGGGCGTTGTGGACGATGAGGTCGGCGACCGGGGGCTGCGCGTGGAGCGCGGCGGCGAGGCCGAGGAAGGGAAGCCAGCAGGTGGTCCGGGACATATTTTGGGGAGAGATGCTCCCGAAACATGCTGACGTCACTCCACGGCCGGGAGGTGTCTTCCGCCGCGGAGGCTCCCATCGCCGGATGACGCCCGTCGCGCGGCTCGCGGTGTGCGCATGCCTAACGCTGACTCCCGCGGCGCTCGTCGCGCAGGGGGGAGCCGTGGTGCCCCGGGTGGCCCGGGTCGTCCGGGCCGGTGAGGTTCCCACGATCGATGGCCGCCCGACGGAGTCGGTGTGGCAGTCGGCGCCGCTGCTGGGCGGCTTTGTCCAGCGCGAGCCGTTCGAGGGGCAACCGGCCACCGAGCGCACCGAGGTGCGCTTCCTGTACGATGACGACTTCCTCTACGCGGCCGCCTGGCTCTACGACCGGGAGGCGAATGCGATCGTGGAGGGGGAGGTGCGGCGCGACGTGGATGTCTCGGAGATGGACGGGATCATCCTCGTGCTCGACACCTTCCGGGACCGGCAGAACGCCTTCCTGTTCGGGACGTCGGCGGGCGGGATCGAATACGACGCGCAGGTGACGCGGGAGGGGGAGGGCGGGTTCAGCGGGAACACGACCCGCCAGCAGGCTGGAGCGGGGGGCGGGCTCAATCTCAATTGGGACGGCAAGTGGGAGGTGCGCACCTCGCGTGACAGCGCGGGCTGGTATGCCGAGTTCCGGATCCCGTTCGCGACGTTGCGGTACGCGAAGGCCGGGCCGCAGGAGTGGGGGCTGAACATCGTGCGGTTCATCCGGCGCCGGAACGAGGAGAGTGTCTGGTCGCCGCTGCCGCGCCAGTTCACGCACCTGCGGATCTCGATGGCCGGGACGCTGCAGGGGGTGTCGCCGCCCGTGCAGCGCCCGCTGCAGGTGACGCCCTATGTGCTGAGCGCGACGTCCCGCCAATTCACGCCGGGGGCGGCCACGCACAGCACGGGGGAGTTTGGGGGAGACCTGAAGTTCGGCGTGACCTCCAGCCTGGCCCTCGACCTCACGTACAACACCGACTTCGCGCAGGTCGAGGTGGATGAGCAGCAGGTCAACCTCACGCGCTTCAACCTCTTCTTTCCGGAGAAGCGCCCCTTCTTCCTGGAGAATGCGGGGATCTTCGCCGTCGGAACGCCGCAGACCGTCGACCTCTTCTTCAGCCGGCGCGTCGGGATCTCCGACAACGGGACCCCGGTGCCGATTGTCGGGGGCGGGCGACTGACGGGCCGGGCGGGGGGGATGCAGCTGGGATTGTTGAACATCCAGACGGATGGGGTCGGGGCGATTGCGCCGGTGAACAACTCGGTCGGGCGGGTGCTGAAGGAGTTGCCGAACCGGTCACGCATCGGGTTGTTTGCCTCGCACCGTCGCGACACCGAGGGGACGCCCGACGGCAACACCACCCTGGCGGTCGACGGTCGCCTGGGGGTCGGGACGGCGTGGACCTTTGACGGCTATGCGGCGCAGACCACCACGGACGGCGCCCTGGGCACCGGCTATGCGTACGCCGCCAGCGGGGCGTACCTCACGCGGACCTGGGAAGGCGGGCTGACCTATCGCGAGGTCGGGGAGGGATTCAACCCCGCGATGGGCTTCATGGAGCGTGGCGCCAATCGCTTCGTGAGCGCGCGGGTGCTGTACCACATCCGCACGCCGGGGGTGCGCTGGTTCCGCGAGTTCCGCCCGCACATCACCTACCGCGAGAACTTCGACCTCGACTGGTTCACCCAGACGCGCTTCCTGCACTTCGACTCGCACTTCGAGTTTGCCAACGGGTCCTTCTTCCAGCTGCCGGCGTTCAACATCACGCGCGAGGGGCTGCGTGCGCCGTTCACCATCGCGCCGGGGGTGACGATCCCCGCGGGCTCCTACACGAACGCGGAGTGGGGGTTCGCGTACAACTCCAACCTGAGCGCACCGGTGTCGGTGCAAGGGCGCATCGACCTCGGCGGCTTCTATTCCGGGCGCCGGGCCGGCGCGCAAGGCACGGTCAACCTGCGACGTGGCGAGACCTTCACGGCCCAGCTGCGCTACAACTACTACGACGTCACCCTGCCGGAAGGGTCGTTCTACACCTCGGTCACCGGGATGCGGCTTTCCTACGCGTTCACCCCGCGGATCTACCTGCAGTCGTTGCTGCAGCGGAACAGCCGCACCGGGCAGTTCAGCAGCAACGTGCGGCTCGGGTGGCTCGGGGACGCCGGGACCGGCTTGTTCGTGGTCGTGAACGACACCGAGCAGATGCGCCCGGACTGGTCACCCCAGGACCGCGCGGTGATGCTCAAGTTCACCCGGCAGTTCGAGTTGAATCGTTAGGCGCCCTCGCCTGTCGCCACCTTCCCCGCACCGGTGATGTCCGAAACGCCCGTGGCTTCCCCGCGCTTTCGCTGGGCCGAGCACCTGGGGACCCTCCTGACCGTCGGCTACCTCCTCCTGGTGGCCATCGGGATGTTCCACAGCCTGCTGGGCTATCGGCACTTCGGCATCAACATCCTCGACTACGCGGAGGCCAGCGACTTTCTCCTCGCGCCGTTCCACGACCCCATGGTCATGCTCGTCACGGTGCTGCCTGCCTTGCTCGCCTGGGGATACCTGAGCTTCTTCGGGCGGATGTCGGAGCGCGCCGCAGCCCGTCGGCGAGCCGAGGGCAAGCCGCGTGCCTGGTGGGAGAGCAGCGAGGCGCTGCAGGCACGGGTCAAGCCGTACGTCCACCTCATGCCGATCGCGCTCGGGCTCTTCTG
The DNA here is from genome assembly GCA_016794835.1 of Gemmatimonadota bacterium. Classification (GTDB taxonomy): domain Bacteria; phylum Gemmatimonadota; class Gemmatimonadetes; order Gemmatimonadales; family Gemmatimonadaceae; genus RBC101. The sequence continues at coordinate 3,582 of JAEUJL010000126.1, forward strand.
GGTGTTTGTGTCGGCGAGCAGCTACCAACGACTCAACGCCTACCGGGCCATGCGGGGGGAGGGAACGAACGTCGCCGTGGAGCTGTCCGGGGGCACCATGGAGCAGGGGACCGCAGCGCGTCCCCTCGTGTTGATCGGTGCCACCAGTCGGTACGTGTTCCTCTTTCGCACCGAGGAGTGGCGCACCGTGATCGTGCCGACGGAAAGTGTGCAGCGCATCCTTCCAGTCGGCTCGCTGCCGGCGTCCACGGTGGAGCGCCGGCAGCGGACCTGGGAGCGGCTCGATCGCTCCCAACGCGACACGGCCGCGCCGTGAATCGGCTAGGCGGCCGCGGGAGGTTCGGCGGCGCGATCCGCTGACGCGGCATCGCGCGGTGCATCGCCACCGAGGCGCCCCGCCCCCGGCAGCTCAACGCCGGCAATCTCCTGCAGGACGTTCATCATCGGCGGAAGGCTCCGTGCCATCCCCTGCAGGAAGCCGCTGGCCCCGCCTGTGCCCTGGCCGTTCCCGCTGTCCCACACCACCACCTTGTCGAACTTGATGTTCGAGATCGCCTTCGCCGAGGTCTCGGCCAGGGTGTCCAGCTTCTCGATCATCAGCAGCTGAAAGGCTTCCTTGGCCCCACCAGCCGCCGCGACCAGCTCCTTCATCGCGTCGGCCTTGCGCGCCAGGATCTCGTATTGGCCGCGCGCTTCGGCTTCCAGCTTGACGAAGATCGCCCGCGCTTCGGCCTCGGCCTCGATGCGGCGGCTTTCCGCGGCCGCCTCCGCTTCGACGATCGTCTTCGCCTTGGACGCTTTCGCCACGGCCTCGAGGGCCGCCCGCTGTTCCGCCTCCACCCGCTCGGCGTCGGCGAGGGCCGCCCGCGCGAGCGCGCGGTTCTGGGCTTCCTGCACCGCGGCCTCCGCCTCACGCTTTCTTGTCTCTGACATCTGGTAGGCTTCGGCTTCGCGCACCTGGAGCTGGGCACGGGTGGTCGCGATCAGCGCCTGCGACGTCGCCTCGCCCTCGATCGCGCGCTGCTCCGCTTCGGCCACCGCGATACGTCGCGCGCGCTCCGCATCCTTGATCTGCGCGTCACGCTCGAACGCGGCGCGTTGCTCCCCGATGCGCTGTTCCTTGTCCAACTCCGCCATGCGCACGGCCTGCTCACGCTCGGCCTGCTTCACCAGCGCCTCGCGCTGGAGGGCTGCCGTCTGCTCGCCGACGCGCTGCTCCTTCTCCAACTCGGCCAGGCGCACCAGCTTCTCGCGATCGGCCTCGCGCATGCCGATCTCGCGGAACTTGCTGGCCGTCGCGACCTGCACGGAGCGCTCGCGCTCCGCCTCGGCCACGCGCACCTCGCCGAGTTTCTCCTGGTCGGCCACGTCACCACGCGCCTGCTGCACCGCCATGGCGGCCGCCTTCTTGCCGATCGCCTCGATGTAGCCGGAGTCGTCCTTGAGGTCCGTGATGTTCACGTTGATCAACACGAGCCCGATCTTC
>JAEUJL010000132.1 GCA_016794835.1 Gemmatimonadota bacterium
GGCACCGAGGTCGCGCTCCACCGGAAGTCCCAGGTGCGCAGCTGGGCGATGGGGTCGGCGAGCTTCGCCTTGAGCGGGGACGAGGGCGAGAGGGCGTCGTAGGCCTTCACCAGGGACGGCACACTTGTCTCGAACGCCGGCAGGTAGGAGTCGTAAGCGGCGGCGAGGAGAGAGTCGAGGGTGAAGTTCGTGCGGCCGCTGAGCACCCGGATCGCGTGCACGCCGCGCGGATTCTCGGTCCCCTCGTCGAAGTAGCCAGGATAGGCCGACTGCCTCGGTGAGTGCGGGCCCGCGGCGGAGTAGGGGAAGTTGTTGGTGTTGTAGACCCAGCCGTTGGGCGGGTTGACGACGTTCGGGCTGTCGTCCAGCGGGTGGACATCCTGCCAATCGGTGGCCGGGTTGCTGCCGTCGACCGGCACCTGGTAGTTGTAGGTCGTGTCGCGGCGCGGGACGAAGTTGGCGTGGAAGTACGCGTACGTGCCCGCCGCGTCGGCGTACAGCGTGTTGTTGGAGGAGTTGGTGTGCAGGGCCATCGTCTCGCGGAACTCGGCGAGGGTGCGCACGCGGGTCCGCAGGTACGACTGGCGCAGCGCCTTCAGCGGCTCCTCCATGATGCGCATGGCGATGTACTTGCCGTCGGCCCGGCGCACCACCGGGCCGTGGTGCGTGCGCCAGGTGGTGAACTCGCGCGTGGCGGGGCCGGATGCGGTCTTGTAGGGGATGGTGATCGTCCGCACGGTCACCGGCTTGAGGGCCTGGCCGTGCCGGTAGAACACCCCGCTGTCCGTTGGCACGATGGTCTCGATGTACTCATCGACGTTGTCCACGTTGCTCGACGTGTGCATCCACCCGGCCTTCTCGTTGAACCCCTGGTAGATGAAGAACTGGCCCCAGGTCACCGCGCCGTAGGCGTTGAGCCCTTCGTCGCTGGTCATCTGCAGCTCGGAGCGGAAGAAGAAGGACGTGTGGGGATTGATGAGGAGCATCGCCTTGCCATTGGCCGTCATCGGGCCGCCGATCGCGATGCCGTTCGAGCCACGCGGCTCGGGCTCCACCCCGGGGTCCGCCACGGCGACCTCCTTGGGCGGTGTGCTGTCGTGCAGGGCCTGCAGGCCGCGCAGGTTGACGCGCTCGATGTCGCCCCCGATGCTCCCCTCGCTGAAGCTCAATGCCATCCAGGGCTCGAACTTCGTGATGACCCGCGGCTTCACCTCGGGGTGCGTGTGGAGGTAGTAGTTGAGCCCCGCGGCCCACGCATCCATCAGCTTCACGAGCCATTCCGGCGCCTCGCCGTACATCCGCTTCAGCTGTTCCGGGTCGATGAACAGCTTCTGCCGCAGGTCGCGCCAGATCGCGTCCTCCCCCTCGGCCTCGGCCAGTCGCCCGAGGGAGTTCAGGTAGTTGGTCTCCACCCGGTTGAAGTCGTCTTCGGCCTGCGCATAGATCATCCCGAAGACCGCGTCGGCGTCCGTCTTGCCCTTCACATGGGCGATCCCCCAGTCGTCGCGGGTGATGGTGACGTTGGCGGCCTGGGCCTCCCAGGCGGCGACTTCGGGGGTGCTGGCGGCGCCGGCGCATCCGGCCAGGGCGAGGGCGACGAGCAGGGTGCGGATCTTCATGGCGCGGGGCAGGAGAATCGAGAGCCCCAAGGTGTCGAGCGGACCCGGAACTGGCCAGTGCGGTAGGCAGCGGAGGGGCCGGCGCGAGCCGGAGCAACCAGACCGTGACGGCGCGCACCTTCCCCGACGGCCCTGAACCTGTAGGATTGGGTCGATGCCATCCCCTGCCGCCCGGCGCGGACCACCGTTCCGTCGACGTCGCGATCCTGCCTGGATCGTCGCGGCCGTCGGGATGTTCTACATCGCTTGGGGAATGGTCGCACCGGGCACTCCCCTGCACGTCACCGGCGAGGGTGCGCCAGCGGTTCGGCTGCAGCTGCCCATCGAGTACCTGCTGCTGGCTCCGGTCACGCGACTCCTCGACGAGCTCACGCTTCTCGATGACCGTCAACACCTGGCCATCGTCTGGACGCTGGCGGTGATCGTCCTGGCGGTCGCCGTGCGCACGGCGTGGCGCACCTCCTGCTGGGTCGCGCGCCTGCGGGCGGCCGCGCGCGCCGCGGCGGTGGCGTTTGGGGTGGGCGTGGGTGTCTATGTCGTGGGTGCGCTGGTGCCGCGTCCCATGGCCCAGCTGGTCACCTCGGATGCAGATGTCGCGTTTGTCGACTTCCATAGCCACACCGATCGCTCGCACGACGGACGATGGCGCTTTGATGCCGAGGCGAACCGGGCCTGGCATGCCGCGGCCGGGTTCCACGCCGCCTACGTCACCGATCACCAGACGATGCAGGCCTGGCAACTGCTGGCGGCGAGCGGCCAGCTGGCATCCAGCCGTGCGTCCTTGCGCGAGGCCTCGGTGGTTGGCGGGATCCCGAGCACCGTATCCACCGTGCTGCTCCCGGGGATCGAGAGCGTCGTGCCGGGCGCGCACCTGAACCTGCTCGGTGTCTCCTCCACGCACCTCCCCCTCTTCGCCCACCGCCGCAACCTCGACACCGTACAACTCGCGAGCATCGGTGCCGTCGACCGCCCGCTGGCCCTGCTCACCTTGCCGTTTGACCTGGGGCGATCGCTCCATCGCCCGCCCCGCATCGACGCCATCGAACTCACCAACGGAGCCCCCAAGGGACTCCGTTTTTCACGAGAGCACCGGTCGCGCATCGTGCACCTCGCGGACTCGCTCAACGTGCCACTGGTGGCCTCCAGCAATCATCATGGGTGGGGCTCGACGGCCGTGGCGTGGACGGCGATGCGACTGCCTGGCTGGCGCCGGCTCTCGCCCCTCGCCCTCGATGCGACGATCCGGGAGGCGTTAGGCACGGACGCGGATCGGGTCTTCGTCGTCGAGCGCGCCGGGCTTGCCGCGGCGGGATCGCCGATCGGCCTCGCGCTCACCGTCCCGCGACTCGCCTGGCAGGCGGCGACCATGGCCTCGGTGCCGGAACGCGTGATCAGCGTCGCCTGGCTCGTGGCCGGCCTGGCACTCTGGCGACGCCGGGTGCGCCGCGCGTGAGGTGGTGCGCAGCTGCGGCCCTCACGGGGCTCGCGGCGTGCACGGCGACGCGGGGGATCGCGGTTCCCCCGGTCACCGTTGAGCTGGCCCGACGCGGCGTCGACGCCCCCGTCCACCGGATCCCGGCCCTCGCGCTCACGACCCGGGGTACCTTGATCGCCGCGTGGGACGCGCGACCCACCATGGCCGATGTCCCCAGCCACATCCGGCTGGTGATGCGCCGCAGTCGCGACGGTGGGCACCACTGGGACCCGTTGCGGGTTGTGCGCGCCGACACCGCCCCGTTGGGATTCGGCGACCCCAGCCTCCTGGTGGATCGAGTGACGGGCCGGCTCTTCCTGTTCCACGCGGCGTCGGTCAGGCAAGGCTTCTTTGGGGGTTCCACCGGGACGGGCGATGAGGATCCCGACGTCCTGCACGCCGATCTCAGCTGGTCGGACGACGACGGCACCACATGGTCGCACCGCCGCCTGACCTCCCGCATCAAGTCACCGGTGTGGGGCGGGTTCTTTGCCTCATCCGGCGCGGGAGTGCAGTTGCGCAGTGGTCGCCTGCTCCAGCCCTTCGTCATCCGGAAGGACGGCGCCACATGGGCCGCCGTGTTGCGCAGCGACGACCATGGCGAACAGTGGGTGATGGGGACGCTCGTGGGACCCGGCCTCGACGAGTTCGAGCTCGCCGAG
>JAEUJL010000136.1 GCA_016794835.1 Gemmatimonadota bacterium
CACGGTGCGCACGGAGAGCCCGGCACCACGCGCCAGCCCCTCAACACGCTCACTCCCGCGCGTCTCGACGACCCGTCGCACCATCTCGTGGGTGGTCCGCTTGGCCGGCGACATCGCCAGACGCCCGAGGAACCACGCATCAAGCGCCGACGCCTGCGCCGCCGCGTCACCGGCCCGGGCTCGCAGCTCCGCCTCCAGCGGCTCGACCCCGGGATCGAAGGCCTCGCTGAGGCCGACAACGGCACCAGTCCATTTGTGCAGGGAGTGCTGGACGAAGGGCATCAGCCCCCCCGCGTGAAAGCGCGCCCCCACAATCTGCACAGCCCCCTGCTGCTCAATGCGGATGGGCGTCAGCCGTTGCGCGTCGAGGTTGCCGCGTTGCAGCAGGCGTGTCGGGCTGCCCGGCACGGTGCGTGTGTACCCCACCCCAAAGTTGAAGACCAGGTCGGCACGACCGTCGACAAAGACGTCCACCGAGAGGGCAAACGGGCGTTCAGGTGTGGCATCGACGTGCCAGTAGGACTCGATGAACGCCGCGAGTTCAGGTGCGGGCTGCGACAGTCGGTACATCGGGGGCGGAGGGGGTCGCGGAAAGGTATCGGGTGCGCAGCGCGTGTCGGCAACGGGTGTGTGGCGACACCGGCCCGCCGAGGACATTTTGATGCATGCCTTGGGGCCGCCTCGCCCTGCTGTGTGCCATGCTCGGGCCTGCGCTCGGGCGTGCCCAGTCGCGCGACCTGGTGGTCGTCGTGCGCGCCGACGCGGACAACCGTCCGCTGCAGAATGCGGAAGTCTTCGTGATCGGGACTAACGACCGGCGCTTTACCAACGCCAGCGGTGTCGCGGTGCTCCGCATCGGCTCGGTGGCGCAGACGCTCCGGGTGCGCCAGATCGGCTTCGCGTTCCGGGACGTGGCCGTTCCCGCGGCGGATACCGTTGAGGTGCGGCTCGTGCCGATTCCGTTTGCCCTGCCCACGGTGCGCACGCGGGCCGCCAGCGCATGCGACGGGATCACGCCGGCTGACGGTGCCTTGGAAGCCTGGGCCCTGTCCCAGCTCCGCGAAGGCGCCGAGCGCTACGAGTCGTTTCGCAAGGCGTATCCGTTCGAGGTGACGCAGATGCGCCGGACGGTGTCGGCACCGCGCAGCAAGCAGGAACGCGTGCGCGACATGCGCGAGCGGGTCTCCTCGGCGCGTTGGGGCGAACGGTACGAGCGGGGGATGGTCGTCCAGGAAGGACCACTCGGCTTCAGCGTCCCGATCCTCTTCCTCGCCACCCTCGGAGACTCCGCCTTCTGGGATCACCACTGCGCGGAGCGCGCCGAGGTAAGCACCGTCGACACCTCGCGCGTGGTGCAACTCTCCTTTGTTCCCGCGCGCCATGTCGGCACCACGGACTGGAGTGGTGTGGCGTACATCGACTCGGCGACCAGCGCGCTCCGCAAGGTGGAGTTTCGCTTGCGCGTGCAGGGACGCGCGGGCCCACGCCGATTCGAGGGCTACACGACCTTCCGCCAGCCGTCACCGTTCATCCAGGTGCCGGACACGACGATTGCGTATTGGTGGCGAGTGGCGCCCGGCGAAGGCGAGGAGTGGGGACGTCCGGCGGTGGTCCAGCGCGTGGCCGTGGAAGCACTGCGCTTTCGGAAAGCGCCACCGTAAACGCCGTCGACGCTCAGCGCGCCGCGCGCTCGCGCAGCACCCGCATCCCCGCGTCCAGTGCCACGTCCTGTCCACGACGCAGGCTCTCGACGGTCTCGAGCGCCAGGACCTGCGGCTGCACACCCACCCCGACAAACTCGCGGCCATCGGGATAGGCGTCGCGCTTGGTGCAGATCCACAGGGTCAGCCCGCCTGGGAGGCCGACGAAGATCGGCTGCCCGGTGCTTCCGTTGGTGGGCTCCCCGACGATCGTGAATCGCGGATCTCCGTCGAGGGCGACCAGGAAGTCCTCGGCGGCGGACCCGGTCTGCCGCGAAATGAGCACGGCAATCGGGATCGACCGGTCGAGCACGCGCGAGGTGATCTCCATGCGCTCACCCGGTTGCTGGAACCACGTGACCCCACGCCAATGCCGTGCGTTCTCACTCGTGCTGTCGCCCTGCTCCACCGCCTGCTTTCCCCAGGCGCGACGCGACTGGATCTCGGTCCGCGAGCGCCAGGCGGACGTGGTGAAGGCGCGGGACCCGAAGTGATGCTGCAGCGCCAGGTATCCATTCCCGCTGTTGCCTCCCGGGTTTCGGCGAATGTCGATCACGATCCCGCGCGCACGTTCCATCATCGGGCGCAACGAATCCAGGCGGGCGGCGAGCGCGCGATCGTTGAAGGAGTTGATCGCGAGGTAGAGCATCCCATCGGCCAGGGGGCGCGCTTCCACCAGCGGCAGTGCGACGGGTGGCCGCAGCCACGCCGATCGACGTGAGCCGCGATCGCGACGCACCGACACGGTGCGTCGGGTGCCATTCTCGTGGGCGAGCGTCAGGGTCATGGGCGCGTCGGCACGTCCCGCCAGGATCCCGATCCCGTTCCGTCCGCTGAACTGGATCACATCACTCGTCCAGACATGTGGGGTCGAGGCGGCATGGTACGGCTTCACCTGCTCAATCCGTTGCTCCGTCGAGACGCCATCAATGGCGATGACTTCACTGCCGATCGGAATCGAGTCGGCGAGGACCGAATCCACGTTGGCCACGATCGCGCGCGTCCCAACCGCACGCAGCGACACCCACGGACCATCCCAATACCGTGCGTCCACCACGCGTTGTGGTGCCTGGACCAGGGTATGCCCATCGCGCAGCGACGCCGTGAACCGGCGCAGCACCTGCACGTATGACGGAAAGTCCGCGACCGCGATGATCTCGGCCAGGGTCGCCCGGTACTGCGCGTCCCAGTCGAAGGTGGGTGGCACCCGGTCCCAATACGCAAAGCTGCGCTTCGCCTCGCTCCAGATCGTGGACACCGCGAGGATGCGATCCTCGCGCGTGGGCAGGTCGGGCAGTGTGGCCTGTGCAGCAGCGCGGCTGCCACAGAGCGGCGCGCCCAGCAGGGCGCAGATCAGTCGGAGAGCGGGTCGCATGAAGGGTCGCGGCGTGAGACCCCCCTACGACAGCTGCAGCCGTTGCTGGAGTTTGAACCGTGGGACGAACGTTTCGCGTCAGGCCCCGGGGGGCGGGGCCGCGTGCGAGGCAACGACCGCCCGGATGTGGTCCGGCACAGTGGCTGCGACGTCCGTGTAGGCCGCCGGCACCGGGGCGCCGAGCAGCTGCGTGATCGGGACCACCCCCGCCCAGGCGGGGAACCCCTGGTCCTCGGCGTCGTCCTTTGGCGGGCCGCTCCGCACCTTGGCCGAGGCTTCGGTGATCGGGACCGCGACGATCGAGGTGGCCTTCAGCTCCTGTGGATTCGGGTGGCGCACGTGGTCCCACTGCCCCGGCACGAGGCGGTTGGTCAGGATGGCGAGGGCGCGGAGCTTCTCCTCGGCATCGTCGATCAGGGCCCCCTGGCCGAAGATCACCACCGACCGGTAGTTCATCGACTGGTTGAAGGCGGTCTTGGCCAGCACGAGGCCGTCGATGGCGGTGATGCACACACAGAGTGGGTTGCCCGCCGCGATGTGCCGCAGCAACCGGCTGCTCGACGCCCCGTGCAACAGGAGGCGATCGCCGTCCCGGGCGTGCAGCACCGGGATCACGAAGGGGCGTTCGTCGATGGTGAAGCCCACGTGGCTCACGAACACCGCGTCGATGATGCGATGAACGGTGTCCGCATCGTACTTGCCCCGGTCGGGGAGGCGGCGGACGCGCGTGCGATCCGTGACGGGAAAGTCGCTCATGGCGTGGGAAGGTAGCGTCAATCGGGCCCCGAGCCACACTCCGACAAGCGTGATAGGCGGTGTCCGCACGGGACCAGCCGCTCCTGGGGATCGAGGGAACCGGGTGGCGACATGCCGTCGCGCCCTGCCACCCGCGCAACGACACCACGGTGGATCGGCGCGGAATTGGGAGACTCTCTCCCGATGGAGTCTCCATGTTCCTTGCCCTGCGTTCGTATGGCTGGCCCCTGCTCGTGGCCGCGGCCTGCAACGACCCCTCCAGCACCCCGCCCCCCGAGCCGATCCCGCCGGCGTTGTCGGTACCGGGTGTCTACAACATCAACGACCCCCTGCGGCGCACGTGCGAATCGCCCCGGCATCGCCTCTTTGACTTCTGGGTCGGCGACTGGTCGGTGACCGGCGCCAGCGGCAACTCGGCCGGCGTGAGTCGCGTGACGCGCGACCTCGGCAACTGCGTCATCCTGGAGAACTTCAACGGGACCTTCGGCCGCAGCGTGAGCCGCCTGGATCGCCTCACCGGCCTCTGGCTCCAGGACTACGTGGATGCCACCGGCATGACGCTGCGACTGTTCGGCGAGCCCACCACGGCAGGCACGATGGCCATGCAGGACTCGGTGCGCGCCATTCCCAACGGTCCATCGCTGGCCAGTCGCTTTCAGTGGACTCGCAATGCGGATGGCACGGTGCAGCAGTTGTGGCTATTCAGCCAGAACGGCGGGGCCGCCTTCGCGAACAATTTCAACGGGCGCTATGCGCCGAACACCGCCTATCAGGAACCTTCGCCACCAACCCCCGCAGCCTGCGTCACGCGTCCCGCGTACCGTGTGCTGGACACCCTCGTCGGGCGATGGACGCTGTCGACGACCGCCGGGACGATAGGGACGGCCACCATCTCGCACTCCGCCGCGCAATGCATGCTGGAGGAACGCTTCCAGTCGACGAGTGGGTATGAACTCCGCGCCTTCCTCTACCTGGACCGCTTCATCGGACGGTGGTACCGCACCCAGGTCGACAACGAAGGGTCAGGGTTTCGACTCGCCGGCACGGTGAGCGGGGCAACGCTGTCCGTCGCCGGGCGTGCCGTCGCGGCCGAT
>JAEUJL010000197.1 GCA_016794835.1 Gemmatimonadota bacterium
TGCGCCGACGGGGACACCGCACGCGCCGTGGAGGAAGGAGCGGACATCGTCTATCACACGATGGTCGCCCTGGCCGCCCTCGGCGTGACCTGGGACGACGTCCGGTCCGTGCTGCACGCCCGTCACAGCTGAACGGGTTGGCGGCCGCCAACGTCGCGGCGCGTTGGTGCCGCGAGGTGATGTGCCGTCGCGTTAGCCTGCGCGTCCTTGCAGGGTAGGCGCCGGGGGTTCCGACGCCCGACTTCGGACGCCGCGACGCATGCCGACCACCCCTCCCGCTCCCGACGCGCTCTTCCTGGACTTCCAGGAAGGGATTGCGGGTCGCTACTCGCTCGACCGCGAGCTGGGGCGTGGCGGGATGGGGGTCGTCTACCTGGCGCGGGAAGTCCACCTGGACCGGCTGGTTGCCATCAAGCTCCTGCCGCCAACCCTGGCCGAGCGACCGGACCTTCGCGCGCGCTTCCTGCGCGAGGCGCGACTCGCGGCCAAGCTCACGCATCCGCACATCGTCCCCATCCACGCGGTGGAGGAGTCCGGCGCGTTCGTCTTCTACGTGATGGCCTATGTGGATGGCGAGACGCTGGCCGACCGGGTGGAGCGGCGCGGGCCGCTCCCGGCCACGGACGCCGCCCGGGTCCTCCGTGAAGTCGCCTGGGCGCTGGCCTTTGCCCATGCCCAGGGGTTCGTCCATCGCGACATCAAGCCCGACAACATCCTCCTGGAATCGTCGACCGGTCGCGCCCTGGTGACGGACTTCGGGATCGCCGCCGCCATGGGCGACGTGCTCGAGGACCGCATCGTCGGCACGCCGGAGTTCATGAGTCCCGAGCAGGTGCTCGGCCAGGCGCTCGATGCCCGGAGTGACCTGTATGCGTTAGGCGCGACGGCATTCTACGCCTTGACCGGGCGGCTGCCGTTCCGGGGAGAGACGCCCACCGAGGTGATGGCGCGGCAGGTCAGCGACCCGGCGCCGGCCGTGGCGTCCACCGGCGTCACCGTGCCACGAAAGCTGGCCGCGCTCGTGGACCGATGCCTCGCCAAGGACCCGGCCCATCGTCCGGCGACGGCGCAGGTCCTCGGCGAGCAGCTTAATTCGGCGCACGACCAGCGGCGTGAGCTACCGGTGGCCCTGCGCGCCTTCGTGCGCCGGCATGCACGCCTGGATGGTGGCGGGACGGTGTTCACCGGGATTGGGCTCCTGATCGCGTCGTCCGTCGTGGCGACAAAGGCTGGTGCCGCGTGGGGTGGTGCCACCTTCCTGTATGGCGCGATCACCCTGCCGGCCATCTACTTCATCACGTCGGCACGCCGGCTGGCCGAGCTCGGCTTCACGCATCAGGACCTCGCCCCGGCGTTCGCGTCCGAAATGGAACGTGCGCGAGAGGAGCTGCAGGTGGCGCACGCGCATTCTCGCCCGACGATCGTCGAGCGGCTCTTAGGCGGCGCCGCTTACCTGTCGGCGCTGGTGGTGGCCGCGACGGCCCCGATCGTGATCCTTGGTGACTACTGGGTGTTGAAGGACTTCTTCGGTCCCCTGGCGATGGGAGTCGCCACTGGCATCCTGACGGGGGCCGGATGGCTGGCGCTGCTCCAGCGCCGACGTGACCTGGACACCACCTTCTGGTCGACACTGTGGACCGGGCCCATCGGCCGCGGCCTGTTTGCCATCGCTCGCCGCACCGTCGGCCGGGTGACGTCCGCGACTGCGGTCACGCACCGCGCCACCGAACTGTCGCTCGGCCTGGCCGCTGCCGAACTGTTCGAGGCGCTCCCACGGGCCACGCGCGCCGCGTTAGGCGATGTCCCCGACGTGTTGCAACGCCTGCAGCAGGACGTCACCGTCCTCCGGCGGAAGCACGACGAGGTGGCCGCCGCGCTTGACGCTGCGGGCCAGGATGGCACGGACGAGCGTTACGCCCCCGTGCGCGCAACGCGTGATGATCTCAGTGCGCGGATCAAGGATGCGGTCAGCGCGATGGAGACGATTCGCCTGCAACTGCTGCGGCTGCATGCCGGCGCGGTCACCCCGCACAGCGTGACGACGCACATCGGGCTCGCGCGCGACGTGTCGGACCAGGTCGCGCGCCTCATCGCCGCGCAGGATGAGGTCGACCAGTCGCTCGCCGGGCGTCGCCCGGGCCCCGCGGGGCGCCGCGTCGAACTGGCCGTCACGCCCACCAGCCCCTGGTAGCACGCGCGAGCTGCCCGGGGTCTTGCCGGGCGAGTTCCCGGCGTCCCTCGCTGCTCACCCGGCCCTCCCTCGCCCGGGTCCGGTGCCGGTAGCCGCTGGTGTGCGATAGGATTCGGGGACGCAACCGAGGGAGAACCCATGTCCGGGCGCAGGTTCAGTGGCATCGCACTGCTCGTGGTCGCCGGCTTCATGTTCCTGGGCTTCCTGCGCTCGGGGCTGTTCCTGTCGTCGCCGACCGCGGTGTTCGCCGTGTTGCTGACCGCCGTGCTCCCGGCTGCCGTGGGGTTCAACCTCCTACGCGGCACGCGCACCTCGCGCGAACGGATCGAGCAGCTGCGCGACCAGACCATCGAGTCCGAGCTCCAGCGTCTGGCCCGGCAGCACAATGGCCGGTTGACGGTGAACGACGTCGTGATGGCGCTGGCACTTCCCGCGGCCCAGGTGCAGGAGCGTCTCGACGCCATGGTACGACGTGAAGCGGCGGAGATCGACTTCACGGAGGATGGCGTGATCTACTACACCATCCACGGCGGACAGCTGAACGCCGCGCCGTCGGATGCACCGCGACGACTCTCCGATGGCTGACCCTCCGGTGGTGCCCCCGGGGGCCCGCCGTCCGCTGGAGGCGCGCTTTCCCTGCCCGGTCTGCCTGGGTGTGCAGATGGAGAAGGTGCAGCTCAACGGTCGCGGCGGCGCGCTCGTGCTCGATCATTGCCCGCGCTGTGGCGGCGTCTGGTTCGAGCGGGGCGAGGTGCAGCAACTCACCCGGCACCTGCCCGCGCAACTGTGGCGGCTCATTCCGCCGCGGCAAACGGCCCCCAAGCCGCCGTGCCATGGGTGCCACACCCCGCTCGACCGCGATGCTCCCCGGTGCGAGGTGTGCGGTCGCAAGAACGAGCTGGCCTGCCCGGTGTGCGACCAGACCCTCGCGCGACGCCAGCACGGACGGCTGACGCTGGATGTGTGCGCGAGTTGTCGCGGCGTGTGGTTTGACCACGCCGAGTTGCGCAGTGTGTGGTCGCTGTCCGCCGAGTTGTCCGTGTCGCGGGGGAGCATGGCCGGGGCGGTCGCCGGCGACGTGCTGCTGCACACCTTGTTCTGGGCCCCGGATGCCGTTGTCTACACGGCGGGTGCAGCCATGCACGGGCTCGGCAACCTGGCCGGTGCGGCAGCCAACATCAGCCCGGAAGGGGCGGCGGAAGCGGCACTCGGCGCGGCCGAGGCGGTGGGCGGGGCCGCCGAGGGGGTGTTCGCGACGATCATGGAGATTATTGGATCGCTGTTCGAGTGAACCGCATGGGATCGCTGTTCAAGTGAGCAGCATCGACTCACTGTTCGAGTAGGCGCGCAGGGATCCCGCTTCGCGACGCCCGGGGCCCCGGTCGTTCAGCTGTCGAGCGCGTTGAGGTCGCCGTCGATCTCCTTGCGCAGCCACGCGCGCGCGACGAGCCAATCGCGCTGCACGGTCTTGAGGGAGACGTCGAGGGTCGACGCCGTCTCCTCGAGGGTGAGGCCGGCAAAGAACCGTAGCTCCACCACGCGCGCCCCTCGCGGATTGAGCGTCGTAAACCGATCGAGTGCGTCATCCAGCGCCACCAGCTCATCGGCGGCCCCATCGGTCATCAGGGTCTGGATCTCGTCGAGCAGCTCCACCTGCAGCCCGGCCCCGCGCTTGAGCCGCTTGCGGGCGCGCGCATGGTCGATGAGGATGCGTCGCATCGCCTGGGCGGCCATGTTGAGGAAGTGCAGGCGATCCGCCGGCGCGAGCTGGGCGCGCCGCGTCAG
>JAEUJL010000203.1 GCA_016794835.1 Gemmatimonadota bacterium
GGTGACCTCGTCCCAGGTGAAGCGCCACTGCCAGTTGCCGCTCGTGCGGCCCGGGAAATTCATGCGGGCGTCGCTGCCGAGTCCGAGCAGGTCCTGCAGGGGAACGATGGCCGTGTCCGCCACCGAGCCGTGCACCGCGCGAATGAAGTCCCAGTGGAGTTCCGTTCCGTCGGTATCGAGATACGCACAGGCACGATCGACCGGGCTCGCGGGTGGTGGCACCGCTGCGTCGGCCGCTGCATCGGTCTCCTGGGCGTCGCCTGCCGTGGCGGTGGCCGCCTGCCATCCGCGGGTGGTGTCGTTGTCATGGGTGCCCGTGTAGGCCACCAGGTCGTGCGTCCAGTTGTGGGGACGATGCACGTTGTCCGGGTCGTCGTCCCCAAAGGCGAACTGCAGCACGACCATCCCCGGGAGCTGCAGCTGTGTCCGCAGGGCTTCCACCGCCGGGGTGATCTCCCCGAGGTTCTCTGCCACGATGCGCACGGGACCGAGCGCCTCGCGCACCGCGTCAAAGAGTGCGGCACCGGGGCCCGGTTGCCAGCGGCCGTCCACCGCCGTGGTCGCATCCCCCGCGACTTCCCAGTAGGACTCGAAGCCGCGGAAGTGATCGAGGCGCACGATGTCGAAGCGCGTGAAGGCGTGGCGCAATCGCGCGATCCACCACTGGTACCCCTGCGCCTCGTGCTCTTGCCAGGCATAGAGCGGATTGCCCCACAGTTGCCCGGCAGGGCTGAAGTAGTCCGGCGGAACGCCGGCCTGCACCTGCAGCCCGCCGCGCTCGTCCAGCCGAAAGAGCGGCCGGTTGGCCCACACGTCGGCGGAGTCATGCGCCACGTAGATCGGCACGTCGCCCATGAGCTGGATCCCTCGGTCGTGGGCCGCGGCGCGGAGGGCGCGAAACTGCTGGTCAAAGAGGAACTGCTCCACCTGCCGCGCGTGCACCAGCGGGACGACGGCGTCCGGGTCCATGGCCAGCACACGACGGTCGGCGCCCGTGTCCCACGTGGTCCATGCGCTCCCGCCATGCAGCGCCTTGAGGGCCATGAACAGCGCGTAGTCCGGAAGCCATCGCTCGCTGTCCACGAGGAAGCGTTCGTACTCCGGGCCCGGGACGAAGTGCGCGACGGCGTTCGCGAGCGCGGCCTGACGCGCGGCGATCGTGGCCTGGTAGTCCACGCGCTGCGCCGGCCCCGTGGCTGTGGCGCAGCCGGGAAGGTGAATCAGCAGCGGGTTGCCGGCAAAGCTCGAGAACGACTGGTACGGCGAATCGCCGTACCCGGTGGGGCCAAGCGGGAGCATCTGCCAGACCGCACACCCGGCGTCCGCGAGGACGTCGAGAAAGCGATGGGCGTCCGGCCCCAGGTCTCCGCTGCCGTGGGGGCCGGGCAGGGAGGTCGGGTGCAGGAGCAAGCCCGCGGTGCGACGATGAGCCATACCGGCAAGGTACTGCGCCGAGGGGCCGGTGGGCACGTGGGGCCCCGCCTACTCCAGCATCAGCCGGCGAATCTGGCGAAACGGGAGGTCGCCGTACGAGAGCAGGGTGTCGTGGAAGTGGCGCATCGAATAGTGCGCCCCCATGCGCCGCTGGTACTCCTCGCGAAGGGCGAGGATCGCCAGTTCCCCGATGATCTCCCGCCCCGGTGGCGTCGCGTTCTGCGAGTCGCGCTGTACCTCCAGGAAGGCGTTCGTCGGCTCCATCCCCATCTTGTCGATGTACGCCCGGACCGCCGCGTCGAAAGTCATCTCCCCCTTCGCCATCTTGAGCTTGGTGAGGATGCGCTGGACCCGCCACATCCGCATCTGCCGTCGCGCCATCATGGTCTTGAGGCGCTCCATGTAGGGCAGGACGTCGTAGTACCCCTCCTCCTCCAGCAGCCGCTCGAGGTAGAACGACCATGCTTGCGAGAAGTACCCGCTCTGGAAGAGGCGTCGCATGGGTCGCGTGACGTTCTGCGCCGCGCGCGCCCGCTGTGCGGTGTGGCCCAGCCACTCGTGGTACGAGATGACGTGGGTCCAGTACGGGTTGTAGCTGCGGATGCGGCTGGCGCGCTCCTCGGCTGTCAGCCAGGGCTCCAGCGGCGTGAGCACGTAGTATCCCGACAGCCGCCCGGCGACGGTGGGCCCATACTGCGCGCCCCCAAACGACAATGTGCGCCGCGCCATCGGCGTGGTGAGGACGGCGGCGTAGTCAAAGTCCGGGATGGTGACGACATGCGAACCGGCGCCCTTCAGCCACGCGGTGGTCATGTCCACATATCGCTGCGCCATCGGGATCACCCCGTCCCAGGGCGGCGCCTCGTCCTTCATCTGCTCCCACACGGTGCGGAGGTCGCCGGACGGATGGATCTGGCGAGCGAGCGCCTGCATCTCGGCGGTCAGCTGTGCCTCCTCCTGTGCGGCGATGCGGAGCATCTCCTCGACGGGATACGCATCGAGTTGCTCAAAGACGAGCTGGTAGTGGTCGATGTCGCTCGGCTTCCACGTCGG
This sequence comes from Gemmatimonadota bacterium, assembly GCA_016794835.1. Lineage (GTDB taxonomy): Bacteria > Gemmatimonadota > Gemmatimonadetes > Gemmatimonadales > Gemmatimonadaceae > RBC101. Next base: position 2,488 of record JAEUJL010000203.1, read on the forward strand.
TGCGCGGGTGGAGCGGGGCAGGAGGGTCTCCTGCATCCACGTCGCGAACGAGTCGACCGCGGATCGGGCCTGCGCGCCGGCGGCGAGGAGGTCGCGCTTGAGTTGCGGGTCATCGACCTGCGCCTGGGGCAGGTTGTCGTTCAGCAGGATGCGCGCGTACCGAGACTGCGCGATCGCATTCTCGGTCCAGGTGCGCGCGGGGGCCTTGAGGTTCGCGCGTGCGTTGGCGAGGACCGTCGGGAGGGTGCGCAGTTCCTGGAGCGCGTCGCGGACCCCGGCGTCGCTGATGGCCCCGGGCCGCAGGAAGAGGCGGTCGGTGGCACCGAGCGAGAGGTAGTTGACGGGGACCACCTCGTGCAGCTTGAGGGAGTCGATCTCGAAGGCGCGCGTGCGCAAGTGGGCGTCGAGGAGGTCGTAGTCGACCTGGTCGTCGCGGCCTAGCGCGGCGCGATCCACCGTGCGCAAGCGGGCGAGGACGCTCCGGTAGGACGCCGCCGCGGCCGCATACTCCGCAGCGGCCCGCGTCGGGACTCCGATCCGGCCGGCCTCGGCCACCAGTGCGCCGAGATGTTGCGATGGTGTAGGTTGCTGGGCGTCACTCCACGCGGGGAGTGCAAGCAGCGCGAGCGCTAGGACGTGGTGCGCCGTGCGCCGGGGATGGGCAGGCGCTGGACGCCGCGGGGGGATGGCGCGGAGTATCGGCATCACCGCCACACCGCCGCGAGCAACCGCATCCAGTTGCCACCCAACACCTTCTCGATCCGTGCCGACGAATGCCCGGCCGCGGCCATCGCGTCCGCGACCATCTCCATCCGGCGTGGGGAGTTGAAGTCCGGGACGTAGTTGAAGATGTCCTCGGCCTCGCCTGGGGCGGAGATCCCCGCCGCTCGGCGGTCCTGCACGAACTTCGCGTGCACCGCCCGGAATTCCGGGGAGAGGTCGAGCGGGGTGATCGAGAGGTCGCTGCCGATCCCGACGTGGTCCTCGCCGCAGGTGTTGATGCAATGCGCGAGATGTCGCAGGAAGTCGTCCTTGCCGGGTTGGCCCTGGGCGCGCAGGAAGGGCATCATGAAGACGCCGATCACGCCGCCCTTGTTGGCCAGCCTGCGCAGGATGTCGTCCGGCTTGTTGCGCGGCACGTTGGTCACCGCGGCCGAGCCGGAGTGCGTGGCCGCCACCGGGACCGTGGAAGCGTCGATCGCCTGGCGCGTGGTCTCCCAGCCGACGTGGCTCAGGTCGACGAGGGAGCCGAGTGCGTTGAGCTGTGCGATGACGTCGCGGCCGTACGGCTTGAGCCCGCGGTCTTCGGGAACCAGGCAGCCATCCCCCACGAGGTTGGCGCCGTTGTAGGTGAGCTGGACGATGCGCACCCCAAGTCGATGAAACATCTCGACGCGCTCGATCTTGTCCCAGTACGGCGTGGTGTCCTGGAATCCAAAGATGGCGCCGAGCTTCCTTTCAGCCTTGGCCCGCCGGATGTCGGCGATCGAACGGATCGGGAGGAAGGCGTCCGGGTGTGCATCGAACTCATGGTGCCACGCCGCGATGTTCCGAAGTGTTCCCTCGAACGCTTCTGCCGGGGTGGGGCCGAGGGCGGAGACCGTGGAGTTGACGGCGGTGATCCCCGAGCGGCGGGCGTTTTCCACCATCGCTGGCGTGAGCGGCTTGTCGAGCCACCCGGGGACGTTGAACGGGCCGGCGGTCGCGAGCATGTCGAGCACGATGGCGCGGTCGTAACCGGGCCACGCGGTGGCGGTGGGCGGGAGGTGCCTGGCGAGCGGTACGGCGAGGGCACCGAGTGCGGTGCGGCGGGTGAAGTCGCGTCGATTCATGTGGCGAATCCTGCGGTGCGGCGGTCGAGCCGGCAAGCGCCCTGGCATGGGTGACGACGTACCGGTCCTGACTCGCCCGACATCAGACTGC
>JAEUJL010000211.1 GCA_016794835.1 Gemmatimonadota bacterium
AGCTTGCGCAGCAGGGGCTGTCGGTGGGCCTGGATGTTGGCCACCCCGAGCTGCTCGAGGTACGGCACCGAGACGGCGAGGGCCGCCGCCACGGACAGGGCGGTGGTGCCGAGCTGCACATGGCTCGCCGCGTCTGCACCCGGCGTGTAGGTCACGGGGGTGGGGTGCTGCGGGTCGAGCGGCGACAGGTGGATGGCCGCGTCCGGCGCCGAGTTGTACGACCAGTGCGGGCGGCCCAGGACACGCTCGATCAGGTCCTCGCGCACGTAGAAGAAGGCGAGCCCGAAGTCACCCATCATCCACTTGTAGGTGGCCGTGGCACCGAAGTCGAGCCCGGTCGCACGCACATCGAGCGGCACCGCGCCGACCCCCTGGATCAGGTCGGCGTAGACGTACGCGCCGTGGGCATGTGCGAGGTCGCACACCTGCTTGAGGTCGTGCTGGAACCCGTTGTACATCGAGACGAACGACACCTCGACCAGCTTCGTCTTGCGGTCCACGAGGCGCTCGAGGTCCCGGATATCGACGGCGCCGTTCCGGGACTTCGCGACGCGGATGTCGGCGCCGCGCTTCTTCAACTCCATCAGGTGGATGAGGGCGCCCTCGAAGTGCAGGTCATCGGTGACGATGTTGCCGTCAAACGGGCGATTGAGCCCCAGCGCCTCGATCACCAGGTTCTCGCCGCTGCTCGTGTTCTGCATCCACGCGATCTCGCCTGGTCGGGCGTTGATCAGCCGGGCGAAGGCGGCGCGTGCATCGGGGAGGGGCGCTGGCGCGGGGAACCCCAGGGAGCCCCGTCGCTGCACGGCCGCGCGATATGCGTCCGCGGCCGCGATCGGCATGGGATGGGTGTAGGCACCATTGATGTAGGTGTAGCCCTCGGCGATCGCGAAGTCCTGCCTGCGCGGAATCCCCGGGACGAGGGGACCGGCAGGGCGCGGTTGCGCCGCCAGCGGTCCCACCGGCGCGCCCAGCGCCGCGGACACCGCGGTGGCCCCAATGCCGGAAAGCAGCTCCCTGCGGGTCAGTTCCATCTCCGTCTCCTCGATTGCGTCAGCGCGGGCGGCGGCGCACCAGCCGCGCCCGCGGTACGACCCACGTCAGCGTGCCCGCTGCTTCCACGCCGCGAGCACCTCGGCCTCGCGTGCCCGCGTGATTCCCGCCGCACGCTTCTCGCGCTCCGCGGCCGGCCGGGCCTTGTCCCAGGCGATCAGGTCCATCGCCGTCGTCGCCAGCGGCCGATAGGTGAGCCCGGCGGCCACCGCGCGGGCCACGCTCACATACATCAGGGGATCACCCGGTGCCCACGCCGGCAGGTCACTCCAGATGCGCAACTTCTGCTCGGCGAGGAACGACTCCGGCACCCAGGTGAAGCTGACGGCCGACGACGTCGAGGCGCGACACCCGGCGAGCATCTCGGCGAACGTCATCCGCGTGGCCGGACCGGTCCCGTTGAATGCCCCCGTCACGCGCCCCTCGGCCAGGCGCACCGACCATTCCATCAGGTCGCGCTGGTCGATCACCTGCGACGAATGGTTGGGGTTTCCGGGTGCCATCACTTCGCCACCGGCGTCCACCCGCATCACCCAGTAGGTCCAGCGATCCGTCGGGTCACCGGGCCCAACGATCAATCCCGGCCGCACGATGGTCGCGCGTCCGGGGAAGGCCGCGTTGACGATGTCCTCGGAGAGCGCCTTCGTGAGCCCGTAGGGAGCCACGTCGCCGTCCTTCCAGTTGGCCGGCGGGGTGAACCGCGGGGCGTCTTCCATCACCGGCGTCATCCGCACGTCCCCCGCGGTGGCGTAGGACATGTCCGCGGTGCGATAGGCCGAGATCGACGAGATGAAGAGGTAGTGATCGGTGGAGTCCTTGAGGGCGCGCGTGCTGCGCTGGACCCACCGATAGTCGCGGGCGTTGTTGTCGAGGACGGCGTCCCACTTGCGGCGCGACAGGACGCTCAGGTCGCCTTCGCGATCCGCAATGAGGTGCTCCACCCCATCGACCTTGGTGGCACTGCGGCCGCGCGTCAGGATGGTGACCTCGTGGCCACGCTCGAGCGCGTACTTCACCGTGTGCGGCCCGATGAACCCGGTGCCGCCGAGGATCAGCAGCTTCTTTGCCCGGGTCGGGGCGGCGGCGGGCCGCGAGACGGCGGCGGCGGCGCGGGGGCCCAGGGCCAGCGCGGCACTGGCGAGGGTGGCGTGGTGCACGAAGTCGCGGCGGGATGACATGGCAGGGCGGTGGAAGGGACGCTCCAACTTGGGTCGTGGTCGGCCGCGCCGCCACCGTCGGTGCGACGATCCACCGCAAACGGCGGCGGCCGTGCCGCGGCGCTCGCGCCCGCGTTTGACGGTGGGCGGCGCGGTGGGCATCTTCGCCACATCCTGCGATATCGACCCACCCTCCCGCCTTGTCCATGTCACGCCGATTCACCGTCCTGACCCTGTCGAGCC
>JAEUJL010000273.1 GCA_016794835.1 Gemmatimonadota bacterium
CGGCGGTTGGCATCGGCCCGACGATCATCAACGCGATGATGGGCGGCGGGTCGTGGAGCGCCATCTGGCTCTATCTCGTGGGCCCGCTGGTCGGGGGTGCCCTCGCGGCAACGGTCTTCGGCATGCAGGAGGGGTAGCACGGTGTGCCGGCTCCCTTCGTGCGTCGGGGTGGCGGGCGCGCGAAGGGTGAGGGCCGGCGCCGCGATGCCCGGTGTATCTTCTGGTGATGAGTCCCCGCGCGGCTTTCGCCCTCTGTACCGTCGCGCTCCTGGCGGCCGGGCGCGCCCATGCACAGTCCACGCAGTACTGCGTGGACGCGCATCGCTTCATGACGGACGGCCGGATGGCGGCCGTGGTGGAGCGCGACACGATCGATGATTGGCGCACCGGCCAGCAGGTGGTCGGGTGCCGCGTGACCGCCGCGGGACTGACAAAGGACGGCGTGAAGCGCGCGGCCGAGCTCTTTTACGAGCGGCTCCGCGCCAGCGGCTGGACGCGTACCCCGGATCCCCGCGATGCGCCCAACGAGGCCTCGCTCCGCTACCGCAAGGACGGGGCGGACTGCCTGTTCAATGTCTATCGCGACGGGACGCTGATGACCGAGGCCGAGGGGCGCGTGAGTGAGGCCCGGGTCCCCGGCCCCGGGGAGGAGCGCTTCGGGATCTTCGCGATGTGCATGCGGGCGATGCCGGCGCGGCCGCGCTGAGGTCATCCCGGGACCTGCTCCCGGCCTGATCGAGGGGCCGGCTCCCAATACTTGCGACCTGGTGGTTCAGCGACGACGTTCGCGCGGACCCCACCACCAGGGAACGCGCTCCATGCTCCGCCCCGTCCTCGCCGTCGCCCTCCTCGCCCCGCTGGCCCTCGTTGCGCAGGCGCGTCCCGACACCGCCCGCTGGGATGTCACCCAGGCGCGCGGGACGACGCGCACGATCGACTTCACCACGAGCGAGGGCACCTGGATGGCGCCCGACCTCTCGCCCGATGGGTCGTGGATCGTCTTCGACCTCCTCGGTCACGTCTATAGGATGCCTGTGGCCGGAGGTGAGGCGACGGCCCTGACGCAGAACAGCGGCGTCGCCCTGAACTTCCAGCCACGCATCTCGCCGGATGGCCGGACGATTGCGTTCATCAGTGACCGCCGCGGGCAGTACAACCTCTGGTTGATGAATGCGGACGGCTCGAACCCGCGACCGGTCTTCACCGACCTCAACGCGACCGCCTTCGAGCCGACGTGGACCCCCGACGGGCAGTACATCATCGTGCGCAAGGGCGGGCGCGGCGGCGGGGAGGGGGCACCTGCTCCCGGTGGTTTGTGGATGTACCACAAGGACGGCGGGCAGGGCGTCTCCCTGGTCACGGCCGGCACCGGCGGCAGCAATGGCGCCCCGCAGTGGCCGAGTGTCTCCGGCGACGGGAAGTACCTCTATTACCAGGTGAGCATGAACGTCGAGGACGGCGAGCCGTTGTCCGGCACGCGCCAGGTCCGCCGCTTCACCTTCAAGGACGGGGAGCGCCTCGACATCACGGCGGGAGAGAGTGGCAGCGCGGCGGCCGCGCGTTTCTCGTCAGGCGGCGCGGCCGCCCCCGAGGTCTCGCCCGACGGCCGGTGGCTGGCATTCGCGCGCCACATCCCGGATGGCACCCTGCGCTTCAAGACGCACGAGTTCGGTCCGCGCACGGCGCTGTGGCTGCGGGACCTTCGCACGGGCGCCGAACGGCTGCTGATGGATCCCATCGAACCGATGGTTGGCAGCGGCTCCAAGACCATCGGCGTGCTGCCGCGATACGTCTGGGCGCGCGATGGGCGATCGATCCTCATCACGCAGGGCGGCAAGCTCCGTCGCGTCGACGTCGCCTCGGGCCAGGTGAGCACCATTCCCTTCACGGCCCGGGTGCAGCGCACCCTCTCGCAAATGGCCCGCAAGGAGTTCCGCATCACCGATGAGCCGGTGCAGGCGAAGTTCTTCCGCTGGCCGTCGTCCAGTCCCGATGGGCGCACGATCGCCTTCCAGGCCGTGGGACGCGTCTACGCCCAGGACGGGGCGAACGGCACGCCGCGCCGCCTGACCGCCGCCCCGTTTGCGCCGCTCGAGTTCGCGCCGGCCTGGTCCCCCGATGGTCGCTGGATTTCGTTTGTCACCTGGGACGACACCGGCCGCGGGCACCTGTGGAAGGTGCCTTCCACCGGTGGGATGCCCCAGCGACTCACGCGCGATCCGGGGGACTACACGGACCCGGTCTGGAGTGCCGACGGCCGCTCGGTGATCGTCGCTCGCGGGGAAGGTGCCACCGCGCGCGGGCGCACCATGACGCACAATGTGTGGTTCGACGTCGTGCGCTTTGACGCCAACGCCGGCGCCGCGGGCGACACCGGGGTGGCCATCGCCCTGATCAATCGACCGAGCGGGATGGCGATCAGCGGCGAGGCACGTCGACAACTGCCGCGGCCCTCGGTGGGTCCCGACGGGCGCGTCTTCTGGCCCGAGGAACG
>JAEUJL010000304.1 GCA_016794835.1 Gemmatimonadota bacterium
GCGCGCAGGTGCTCCAGGAGGATGAAGACGGCCGCCGTGGCGAGTCCGATGCCAATCCCCTTCAACAGGTCGGAGAGGAGGATCGCACCCGTGGTGACGACGAACGGGATCCACTGGTGGCTCCCCTTGCTCAGGAAGTACTTGAGCTGTCGAGGGTGCGCGAGCTTCCAGCCGGTGTAAATGAGGATTGCCGCGAGGATGGCGAGCGGAATGCGATTGAGCACCGTCGGGATGGCGATGACGGCAACGAGGAGCAGGACACCGTGGATGATCGCGCTCGCCCGCGTCTTTGCGCCGGCGTAGACGTTCGCCGAGGAGCGCACGATCACCCCGGTCATGGGAAGCCCGCCCGCCAGGCCGCACAGCGCATTGCCGATCCCCTGGGCGACGAGCTCACGGTTGGCCGGTGCTTCGCGCTTGAGGGGATCCATCCGGTCGGTCGCCTCGAGGCTGAGGAGCGTTTCCAGCGAGGCGACGATCGCAAGCGTCACGGCAATCGTCCAGATCGCCGGGCTGGTGATCATCGACCAATCCGGCAGGCTCACGGCATTCCGCAGGTCCGACGCCGATCCGATGATCGGGAGGCCCACGAGGTGCTCGCCGGACAACGCCATGGGGGACCCACTGCCGGTGAACACCCCATTCAGCACCACCCCCAGGATGACCGCCACGAGGGCGCCCGGCACGACCGCAAAACGCTTCATGAACTTCTGGTCCCACAGGACGAGGATCACCAGCGCCATGACGCTCAGGAGGATGGCCCCCGTCTCCACGTGATCGAAGGCGTTGAACAGGGCGGAGAAGGTGTTCTCCTGGTTCGCCTGCTGGAACGCTTCGTCCCCCTCGAAATCGGCGTCATACCCGAAGGCATGCGGGATCTGCTTGAGGATGATGATGATCCCGATGCCACCGAGCATCCCGCGGATGACCGAGTTGGGAAAGTAGTACCCGATGACCCCCGCCTTGAGGAACCCGAGGGCGATCTGCATCAGCCCGGCGAGGAAGACAGCGACCAGGAAAGCCGAGAAGGAGCCCGCCGTGGCGATGGCGGCGAGCACGATGGCGGTGAGGCCGGCTGCCGGGCCGGAAACCATGAGGTGCGAACCTGACGCAAACCCGACGGCGATCCCACCGATGATCCCCGTGACGATCCCCGAAAAGAGGGGGGCGCCAGACGCGAGCGCGATGCCGAGGCAGAGGGGAAGGGCGACCAGGAAGACCACGACGGAAGCCCCGAGGTCGGCACGCCACGACTCACGAAACGGGGGAGTCCAGTTCGCCGAGGGGGTGTCGAGTGGCTGAGCGGGGGTAGACGTGCTCATGAAGCAGGGTGCCTGGTTGGGAGTGGTACAAGAACGTCAAACGCCCGCCAGATGCGGGCGCTTGTCGCTTGTAAGACGGCTGCAAGGTGAACGACGAGTCGAACACTCGCAATGCGAATGTTTTTTCTATGCAGGCTGCAAGGTTTCCTTCAGTGTCCGGTTCGCCGGCGTGTCCAAGTAGAAGTGCCGGACCTCGCGGCACATGTAGGTGTCCTCGAAGAACTCGACCGCGCCGGATGACACGTCGTACATCCCCCCGATCAACCCGATCTCCCCGGCCTCGATCATCTCACGCAGGACCATGCTCCGCTCGATGATCCCTTCCACGGAGCGATACACCTGGATCCGCGCCACCTTCTCGACAAATGCCGGATTGCTGGCCGTGCGGTTCGCGCGCTCGGTCCGCTCATAGTAGACCGACGGCTGGATGCGGTTGATGAGGGTCGTCAGGTTCCCGAGCTGGACGTTGTCACACGCCCCCTTGATCGCCCCGCACTTCGTGTGCCCCAGCACGACCAGCAGCTTGCTGCCGGCCACCTTGCACGCGAACTCCATGCTCCCGAGGATCTCGTCATTGAGGACATTGCCGGCAATCCGGATCGAGAAGATGTCCCCCAGCCCCTGGTCGAACACGAGCTCCGCGCTGGTCCGCGAATCGATGCAGCTCAGGATGGTGGCAAACGGCCACTGGCCCTCACGTGTATCATTGACCTGCTCGAGGTAGTTCCGGTGGGCCTTCAGGTTGCCGACAAAACGCTGATTCCCCTCGCGCAAAAACTCGAGCGATCGCTCGGGGGTCATCGTGGCCTGGGTTTCCTTATTGTGTGTCCGCATACGATCCGGTATCGGTGAACCAACAGTGTAAGCATTATGTAAGCCATGCACAATCATACAGATTGTGTAAAACACCATAGATCTTTTGGATGTCATGTCCGGTCGCGCATGAAGGTCCTCATCGTCGGCGCCCGCCACCCCTGGCGGATGGAGCGGGCGATCCAGCGAGCCCTGGACCGCGCGGGCCACTCCACCGTCCTGTTCGACGATCGCCGCTCGGCGCGCTGGGTCGGGCGGCGCCTGACCCAGCTCCGCATCCGGCGACTCGCCCGCCGCTTCGCACCCGACTTCGTCTTCCTCTCCAAGTGCCTCCGCCTGGACCTGGAAACCGTCGAGGAAGTGATCCGCGGACGTCCCAACGCGATGTGGTATCACGACCCCCAGTGGCACGCGGACCAGGCGCTCCCGGAGATCGCGCACATCACCGCGGTGGGAAGGATGGCCGAGACCTTCTTCGTGACCGGGTTCGTGCGGGAGTGGCAGAACCTGGGACTCCCGGCGGCCTTCCTCCCGGCTGCCGGCGCCCGGGAGATCGCTCCGGGTCGCCCCGAGCCCGCCGCAGCCACCACGGTGGCCTTCATCGGGGCGGGCTATGACCCGACGCGCGCTGACTTCCTGCGGGCCCTGGGCCGTGCGGTGCCCACGCGGGTCTATGGCCCAGGGTGGGAGCCCTGGCGGACGGAGCTCGCGTGGAGCGGCGGGCCCGTGGAGGGGCCCGCGTTTGCCACGGCGTGCGCCAGTGCGGAGTATTCGTTAGGCATCCTGCCGGCGCGCGCCGCCGGGGCCACGACCTACGCGTCGGATCGCATGTGGATGGTCATGCTCGCCGGGGGCCTCTACCTGGGCCCGGATGCGCCGGGAATCCGCGAGCTGCTCCGTGACGGCGAGCATTGCTTCTGGTATCGGGACCTGGCGGACTGCATCCAGCGCATTCGCGCGCTCGAGGGCCAGCCCGACCTGCGTGCGCGCGTGCGACGACAGGGCGAGGCCTTTGTGCGCGAGCACCACACCTATGATGCCCGTGTCCCGTTCCTCCTGGCCCGCCGGGAGTGGCAGAACCCGCTGGACTAGAACAGGTCGATCTGCTCGACGCGGGGGCTCCGGGTCACGCCGAAGCGCACCACCCCGTCCTGCGATGCCACGGTGAGCGTCCCGTCATACGGGGTCCGGCGCAGGGCCACGCCCACCGTCCGTCGGGCCACTTCCGGGGCGTTGTTCTGCTCGCTGAGGTGCGCGAGGACCACATGACGCAACCCGCGATGGGCGATGGCGGCGGCGAGGCGCGCGGCCGCCTCATTGCTGAGGTGCCCTCGGCCGCCGGCAATGCGCCTTTTGAGCGACGGCGGATACGGCCCGTAGCGCAACATGTCGACGTCGTGGTTGCTCTCCAGCACGAGGGCGTCGAGGTCGCGCAGCGACTGCTCCAGCGAGGGGGTCACGTGCCCGATGTCGTACGCCACGCCGAGGCGCGCCCCGGTGGCACGACTCTCGATCGTCAGGGCGACCGGGTCGAGGCCGTCGTGCGGAATCCGGAGGCACGACACCCGCATGGTGTCGAGCGCCAGGGACTCACGCGGGGTGATCGGGATCGGGCTCACTTCCTTGAGCCGCGGTACCTCCTCGATCGTCCCGGCCGTCGCATAGACCGTCCAGCCGAACCGCTTCGCCGCCACCCGGGCTCCCGCCACATGGTCGGTGTGCTCATGGGTCAGGATGAGCGCGCTGATCGACTCCGGGGCAATGCGCGCGGCCCGCAGGCGGGCGACCAACGTCCGCGCCGGAAACCCCGCGTCGACCAGGATGCGGTCCTCCTCGCACTCGACCACGAGTGCGTTCCCCTTTGAGCCGCTGCCCAGGACCGTGACCTTCACTCGGGCCAGCGGGCGGCGTGCGCGGCAGCCAGGGCAGACCGTTGGTCATCCGACAAGGCCACCTGCCGCCGCGCCATTACCCGGGCGGCCACCTCGAGGAACTTGTCGAGTCGGTACGTGCCGTCACCAAAGGCAAACGGGGCGATGACCTTGGGCGTCAGCCCGTCCGCCAGCACGTTCGCGCCCGCCCCGACGATCGCGCCCGTGGTCAGGCGCGTACCGATCGCCGTCTTCGCGTGGTCACCGAGCAGGGTGCCCAGGAACTGCATCCCCGTGTCGACCTCACCGTCGGGGCTCCACGCGTGCACCGGGCCGTAGGTGTTCTTGAGGTTGCTCGTCGTGGTGCCGGCGCCAAGGTTGGCCCATCGGCCCAGGATGGAGTGGCCGACGAACCCATCGTGCCCCTTGTTCGCATGGCCGACGAAGATGCTGGTACTGAGTTCGCCATGGACACGACAGGACGGACCGATCGACGAAGCGGCCACGCGTCCACCGAGCACCTGCGTCGCGGGGCCGATCACACAGGGGCCCACGACGCGGGTGAACGCCGCGATGGAGGCCCCGGCCTGGATGAGGATGGGGCCGGCCGATGCATCGAACACCGTCAGGGGCTCGATGGTCGCGGTCGGATCGACCAGGACGGGAGAGCTCCCCAGGGTGACGGCATGCGCCGGTGCGCCGCCAAGGCCGACCCCTAGCGTGGGAATGTCGGCGCCCAGCATGTCGATGAGGTGTCGCACCAGGTCCCACGGTCGGTGCATCCACCATCCCGGGCACTCGACGTCCGCACCCTGGGGGGCCAGGTCGTCGAGACGCACGTCGCCGCTGGCGAACGCGGCCGCGTCGAGATCGTGCGCCACGCGCACGGCGGCCACGATCCCCTCACACCGCCACCGCCCGGCGCGAGGATCAAGCGCGGTGAGGCGCGGCGCACAGCGCGTGTTGACCACCACCGTGCCGGCAGGGACCCGTGCGGTCGGGCCGATCGCAGGCGGTGAGGCAAACTCCTCGAAGCGGGCGAGGTGCGGCGCGCCGAACCGCCCCACGGCGGTGCCACCCAGGACATGCGCCCAGCGTTCGCGGACGAGCAGTGCCCCTGCGCGGAGTTCACCGAAGGGGCGCGTGAGGGCGAACGGTTCCGCACGGCGCGCCAGGGCGTCGTCGTACAGGACGAAGGGCAGGGGGGAACTCACGCGCGCGTGCGCACCGTGGCGGGCAGTTGGTCGATGAGGAGCTTGAGCTCGGCGGCGCGTGCGGTCGTCGTCACCAGGGTCATGCCGCGACAGGTGACGACCACGAGATCCGAGACGCCGTACAGTACCACATCCCCTTCCTCGGCGTGGACCACGTTGCGTGCGGATTCCACGGGAAAGACGCTGCCCTGTGCGGCGTTGCCCTGGTGGTCGAGCTGGCGAACACGCGCCAGCGCTTCCCAGGTCCCGATATCATCCCACCCGAAGTCGCCGGGGAGGACCATCACCCGCTGGCTGCGCTCCAGCACCCCGACGTCCACCGCGATGGAGGTGACCGCACCGAAGAACGCCGCGATGTCATCGCCATGGGCGGCGAGGGCGGGGGCGACCTCCGGGGTGAGAGCCTCCACCTCCGCGAGGAAGTCCTTCGCACGCCAGACAAAGATGCCGGAGTTCCACAGGTATCCGTCGCGGATCATCTCGGCGGCCCGCTCCCGATTCGGCTTCTCGGCGAAGCGCCGAACGCGGCGCAGCGCCCCGGCCACGACCTCGCCCGGCTGGATGTACCCGAAACCCGGATCCGGTCGCACGGGAAGGACGCCGACCGTCACGAGCGCGTGATGCTGTTCGGCCGCCTCCGCGGCAGCCACGAGGGCGCGGCGGAAGCCATCCGCATCCCCAATCGCCCAGTCCGCATGGACCGAGAGCATCACCCCATCCGGGTCACGCGCGGCGATCACGTGGGCCGCCCAGGCGAGCGCTGCGGCCGTTCCTGCCGGACGCGGCTCCGCGATGACATTGGCCGCCGGGACGGAGGGCAGCAGCTCCCGGATCGCGTCGACCAGCGAGGCGTTGGTGAGGATCAGGGTGTGTTCGGCATCGGCGAGGGGCTGCAGGCGCAGCAGCGTCTCGGCGAGGAGGGGGGTGCCGGTGATCAGGGGAAGGAGCTGCTTGGGGCGCTCCGGGGTGCTGAGGGGCCAGAAGCGGGACCCAACCCCGCCGGCGAGAACAACGACCCAACGACTCATAGGATGGACGCGATGTTGCCCCGGTGACGCCGGATGTCCGCGACGATCGGCCCCAGGTCATTGGCGGAATTGACCAGGACCAGGAGGAGGGCCTCCGGCGACAGGGCAGAAATGACCGCGAAGCCGCGCTCGAATTCCAGGACCTTGGAGACGAGGCGCCCGGACCCGACCGCGCTGGAGAGCTCCTCAGCGGCGGTGATCAGGGAGGGCACGTAGGCGGCAGCGGCCTCGAGGCCGGCCCCGGCCACCCCGGCGCCGTCGATGAGGAGGCCGTCCCGTCCGAGGAGGACGGCGGCTTCCACGCCGGGCCGGGCCGACAGGTTGGCAACTAGGTCTCGAATCGTGGGCATCCGTGTGGTCTGCATCGTTGTCCAAGTCTAACGGGATGGGGTAGAGCTTCGGCCGGGCGCGCCCGGGTCGCTTGATGAAGCCTCTCGGGGTCGGTAACCTTCGCCACTGTGATCATGGCTATCAGGAACTCGTTGTCCCCCTTGAAGAAACACGCGCGCCTCGTCGTCATGGCCGGCGCCTTTCTGGGGCTGGCCGGTACCTCCGGTTGCGACGACCCGTTTGGGCTCAACGCAACCATTGAGACCCGGCGGGATACCCTCGTGGCCTATGCCATGACGGGCACCCCGGCGTCGTTCGTTTCCGGCTTCAACGCCGCGTCCGGAGCGCTCGTGCGCATCGGGCCGGACGTGGGCTTCGACGTCGCGTTCGACCTGGAGGCCGATGGGAAGATCCGGGTCATCCCGGCGCGTCTCATTTCCCAGGTCAAGCAGTCGTTCGGGATTCCCAGCCCGACCCAGCAGGTGGGCCTCCTCGCGCCCAGCGGCACGTTCGACGGTGTCACGCGCGCGCCGGAGAGCGGGTTCAAGCGGGACACAGCGCTGGTGGTGCCGCGTGGGCAACCGGTGGTGATCGAGGTGGCCTCCGACGCCTGCCAGTTCTCACTGGCCTCGATCCTGTATGCCAAGCTGGTGGTCGACAGCGTGAATACCACGAGTCGCCAGATCTTCTTCCGCACTGTCCGGAATCCCAACTGCGGCTTCCGATCCTTCCTGCCCGGCGTCCCCAAGAACTGAGATGCACGACTACCGAGTGCTCCGCGACGATGTTGAGCTGTTGCGGGGGGCGATCGAGCGTCGCGGCAAACGCGACCAGTATGCGTCGGTGATCGACCGCGGGATCACGCTCGATGCCATGCGTCGCGCAACGATCCAGGCGGTTGAGGAAAAGAAGGCCGAGCGCAACCAGAACAGCCAGGAAGTCGCGCGACGAAAGCGCAACAAGGAAGACGCCGAGGAGTTGATCGCGGCGGGCCGCACCCTGGGCGAGGAGATCGCAGCGCTCGAATACGAGCTCACGCGCTCGCAGGCCGACCTGGACGCCATCCTGCTGGACCTTCCGAACATCACGCTGGACGACGTGCCGGCGGGCGACGAGTCGGCGAATCGCATCGAGAAGACGTGGGGTACCCCGAGGGAGAGTGCGGGGTGTCGTGCGCACTGGGACGTCGCGTCACAGCTGGGGATCCTCGACCTGGAGCGTGGTGCCAAGGTGAGCGGCTCCGGCTTCATCGTCATGCGCGGCGCCGGCGCCCGATTGACGCGTGCCCTGATGAACTTCTTCATCGACGTGCACACGCGCGAACACGGCTACGAGGAAGTCTGGGTTCCGGCCGTGGTGAACCGCCGTTCGATGGTCGGCACCGGGCAGCTCCCGAAGTTCGAGGAAGACATGTACGGCCTCCGGGAGGAGGAGCTGTACCTCGTCCCGACCGCCGAGGTGCCCGTGACGAACCTCTACCGGGACGAGATCCTCACGGCGAGCGACCTCCCGCGCGGGTTCGTGGCGTACACGCCCTGTTTCCGGCGCGAGGCGGGGGCGGCCGGCAAGGACACGCGCGGGTTGCTGCGACTCCACCAGTTCGACAAGGTCGAGATCGTCCGCTACTGCACACCGGAACAGTCGGCCGAGGAGCACGAACGGCTCACGCGGCACGCCGAGACCTTGCTGGAGCGGCTGGGATTGCCGTACCGACGCGTCCTGCTCGCGGCGGGTGACACGGGCCAGAGCAGTGCCAAGACGTGGGACCTCGAGGCGTGGGCGCCGGGAGTCGGCAAGTTCCTCGAGGTGTCGTCGTGCAGCACCTTCACCGACTACCAGGCGCGGCGCGCGAACATCCGGTACCGGCCCGCGGCAGGGGAGAAGCCCCGCTTCGTCCACACGCTGAATGGCTCCGGGCTGGCGTTCCCGCGGGTCATCGCCTGCCTGCTGGAGCACTACCAGCAGGAGGATGGCACGGTGCGCCTGCCTGACTGCCTGCATCCCTACATGGGGACAGCGGTCCTTGGCTGAGTGATGCGATCGCGTGCGGCGCTGGCCCTCGCGGTGGTGGTGGTGCTCGTGCTCGGCTCGTACGTCCTGTACACCCAGCGGGTGGTGCGTCGGCTCCAGGCGGAGGCGCAGCGCGAGGGGCGCATGTATGCCCGCGTCTATCGCGCGCTGAGTGACACCGCGTCGGATGGCGCCGCGCAAACGGCGGCGTTGCTCGACCTCGCGGGACACATCCAGGAATCCGGCGTCCCGGTGGTGATCACCGATGCCCGCGGCATTCCGACCGCCTCGGCGAATACCCCGTTCGATGGCGCCACGCAGGCGGACACGCTGGCGCGCCTGGCCGAGTTTGCCCGCCAGCTCGACCTTGAGAACGAGCCGCTCTTGCTGCCGCAGATCGGGATGTTGCACTTCGGTCACACGCCGCTCGTGAAGGAGTTGCGCGTGGTGCCGCTGCTGCAATCGGCCTTCCTCGCCCTCCTGTTGATCGCCGCCGTGTATGGCTTCCGCACGCGAGCGCGCGCCGATCGCGAGCGGGTGTGGGCCGGGATGGCGCGGGAGTCCGCGCATCAACTCGGGACCCCGCTGTCCTCCCTGAGCGGGTGGATCGAGTTGTTGCGCGAACGGGAAGGGGATGCGCTCACCACGCACGCGCTGAACCACATGGAGGGCGACCTCGAGCGCCTGGAGCGCGTGGCCCATCGCTTCGAGCGGATTGGCCGCCCGGCGAGGCGCGAGTCCGTCGACGTGGCCCAGGTGGCCGAACGCGTCGCCAATTACTTCCGGGCGCGCGTTCCGTCGCTCGCGCACAGCGTGCGCATCGAGACCAAGCTCGAGGCCGGGGCGACGATCGCCGGCGACGCGGTGCTGATCGAATGGGGGCTGGAGTCGCTCCTAAAGAATGCCATCGATGCCCTGGCCGGTCGGGGTGGCCTCGTGCAGCTCACCGTCGAACGCACGCCGGAGGCGGTGCGGGTCGTGGTGGCGGATGATGGTCCGGGTGTCCCGCGCGACATTCGCAAGCGCGTGTTCGAGGCCGGCTTCACCACCAAGCAGGGTGGCTGGGGGCTCGGGCTCGCACTCACGCGCCGCATCGTGACCGAGTCGCATGGTGGCACCATCATCCTCGTACCAACCGACCGCGGCGCAACGTTCCAGATTACCTTCCCCGCATGACGGTCGTTGCTCCTCCCCCGTCGTACCTGGACGGGTTGAACCCGGCCCAGCGTGCGGCCGTGTTGCACCATGCGGGTCCGCTCCTCGTGCTTGCCGGTGCCGGCTCCGGCAAGACGCGCGTCCTGACCACGCGCCTCGCGCACCTCATTCGGCAGCATGGCGTGCACCCCGGTGAGATCCTGGCGGTCACGTTCACCAACAAGGCCGCGCGCGAGATGCGTGATCGCATTGGCCGGTTGCTGCAGCGTGAGCCGGCCGGCATGTGGTGCGGCACCTTCCACGCCATCGGGGCGCGGATGATCCGCATGCAGGCGCCGTTGGTGGGACGAACCTCGAGCTTCACGATCTACGACGAGGACGACACCCTCGGCGCGATCAAGCGCTCGATGGAACGGATGCGGGTGTCCACCAAGGAGCGTGCACCGCAGGCCATCGCGGCGGCCATCTCGGATGCCAAGAACCAGCTCGTGGGCCACGAGGAGTACGCCTCGCTGGCGCAGGACGCCTTCGCGGAAGATGTCGCCAAGGTGTACCGGGACCTGGATGCCGCGCTGCGACAGGCCAATGCCGTCACCTTTGACGACCTGCTCACGCTCCCTGTCGAGCTGTTGACCCGACATCCGGCCGTACTCGAGGGATACCGGGATCGCTTCCGGCACGTGTTGATCGATGAGTACCAGGACACCAACCGCGCGCAGTATCGCTTCGCCGTGCTCATGGCGGGGGGCAACGGCAACCTGATGGTGGTCGGCGACGACGACCAGTCGATCTATGCGTGGCGCGGCGCGGACATCCGGAACATCCTCGACTTCGAGCGCGACTTCCCCGGCGCGACGGTCGTTCGCCTGGAGGAGAACTACCGCTCCACGCCCGAGATCCTCGCCGTCGCAAACGCCGCGATCTCGCAGAACACGGAGCGCCGCGGCAAGACGCTGCGCACGACGCGCGCCAGCGGCGACAAGGTGACGCTGGTGGCCGCGCTGGATGACCGCGACGAGGCGGAATTCGTGGTCGGCGAAGTGCAGGCGCGGCGGTTTGCGTCGCGTGGGCGCCCCCTGCGGGATTTCGCCGTGCTGTACCGGACCAACGCACAGAGCCGCGCGATGGAAGAGGCCCTGCGCCGCGTGGGGATGCCGTATCGGCTCGTCGGCGC
>JAEUJL010000355.1 GCA_016794835.1 Gemmatimonadota bacterium
ACCAGGAGGAACCGATCGCGCCAGCGCTCGGCCTCGGTGCGATCCGGCACCTCGACGAACGTCACGAGGAACTGTTCGCGAAACGGCCGGGCGTCCTCGACGTGCACCGGGTCGAGCCGTGGATCAGGATCGCCCTCCGCCGTGCCCGGAAACAAACGAGCGCCGGGCGCGAAGATCACGTCCGGCGACTCGGTCATCAGCTCGACCACGACCTCCCCGCGAATCCCGTGTGCCTTCCGGATTCGCCCGACGATCACGAGGTCGTTGGCGTTCACGTTGGGAGCGGCGAGGTTACTCGCCGTCCGGCTTCGCCTCCGCCAGCGGCACGGCCGCACCCTGGAGCTTGGCGGCGAGGCGGGCCTCATGGCGGGCCTTCAGGACCCCGGCACGACGCAGGATGGAGCGGACGGTGTCGCTCGGCTGCGCCCCGTTGTCGAGCCAGTAGTTGGCGCGGTCGCCCTTGAGGTTGACCGGGTTGGCCTGACGCGGCTGGTAGGTACCGATGATCTCGATGAACCGCCCGTCGCGCGGCATGGTGGACTCGGCGACAACAATGCGGTAGCTCGGTGCCTTCTTGCGCCCTTCGCGGCGCAGGCGGATACGAACGGCCATGCGGGACTCCTGTACGGGGGTTCATGCGGGCTCATCGCGGATCCCGGCACACCCGGGTCGCACCCGACTTGGTTGCCACCCCGTTCCGGGGGTGGCGAGCCCTGAAATAAAGCGGGCTCAGCGCCCGAACGGGAGCCCCAGACGACCCCCAGAGGCCGCTTTCTTCATCATCTTCTGCATGTCCCGGAACTGCTCCAGGAGGCGGTTGACCTCGTTGGCGGTCCGACCGCTGCCCCGGGCGATCCGGGCGCGGCGCGACCCGTTGATCAGGGTCGGGTCCTTCCGCTCTTCCCGGGTCATCGACAGCACGATGGCCTCGACGTGCTTCAGGCGCTTCGGGTCGAGGTTCGCCTGCTTCAGCATCTTGGCGTTCACCCCCGGGAGCATCTTCAGGATCCCCTCGAGCGGCCCGAGCTTGGACATCTGCTTCATCGCCGTGAGGAAGTCCTCGAGGTCCAGCCCCTCCTTCCGCACCTTCTTCTCGAGCTTCTTGGCCTCGGCGACGTCGATCGCGTCCTGGGCCTTCTCCACCAGCGACAGCACGTCGCCCATCTGGAGGATGCGCCCGGCCATGCGCTCGGGATGGAACTCCTCGAGCGCATCCGACTTCTCGCCCACACCGATGTACTTGATCGGGGTCTTCGTGACCCCGTAGATGGAGAGCGCGGCACCACCGCGCGCGTCGCCGTCCATCTTGGTGAGGATGACCCCCGTCGTGCCTAACGCCTTGTGGAACCCCTCGGCGATCCGCACCGCGTCCTGCCCGGTCATTCCGTCCGCGACCAGCAGGATCTCGTCCGGGTGCACCGCATCCTTGAGGCGCACGAGCTCCTGCATCATGTCGTCGTCGATCTGGAGGCGGCCCGCGGTATCCACGATGACCACACGGTCGCGCGCGCGCTTGGCCTCCTCGATCCCGGCGCGAGCGATCTTCACGACGTCGCGCGTGGTCCGATCGGCGTACACGGGAACTTCCAGCTGCTGGCCCAGCGTCTCCAGCTGGTCGATGGCGGCCGGGCGATACACGTCCGCCGCCACGAGGCGGGTCGGCCGCCCTTCCCCCTTGAGCCGCCGCGCCAACTTGCCGGCGCTCGTCGTCTTTCCGGACCCCTGCAACCCCACCATCATCACGATCGTGGGGGGCACCGAGCTGAGCTTGAGTCCTTCGCGACGCTCGCCGAGCATCGCGGTCAACTCGTCATGGACGATCTTGACCAGCTGCTGCGCCGGGGCCACGCTGCGGATCTGGGTGACCCCGACCGCCTTCTTCTCCACCCGCTCGAGGAACTCGCGCGTCAACTGGAACGACACGTCGGCCTCGAGGAGCACGCGGCGAATCTCGCGCAGCCCCTCCTTGATGTCGGCCTCCGTGAGGACGCCGCG
>JAEUJL010000388.1 GCA_016794835.1 Gemmatimonadota bacterium
GACTACTACGGCGGGCACCGCCCCGGGAACAACCTCTTCTCCAGCTCGCTCGTCGCGCTCGATATCCGCACGGGCAAGCGGCAGTGGCACTACCAGATCGTGCACCACGACATCTGGGACTACGACACCCCCACCGCACCCATCCTGGCGGACGTGACCGTCGGTGGGCGTCGCCGCGAGGTCGTCATCCAGATCACCAAGCAGTCGTTTGCCTACGTCTTCGACCGGGGCACGGGACAACCGATCTGGCCCATCGAGGAGCGGCCCGTCCCGGCGAGCGATGTGCCCGGCGAACGCGCGGCCCCCACCCAGCCCTTCCCGACGCGACCCGCGCCGTTCGATCGGCAGGGGGTGAGTGTCGACGACCTCCTCGACTTCACCCCGGAGATCCGCGCCAGGGCACTCGAGGCAGTGAAGGGATTCCGGATGGGAGGGCTCTTCACTCCGCCCTCGCTCGCCGACGCGCCGGATGGGACGAAGGGGATGCTCTCCCTCCCCGGGTCGGTGGGCGGGGCGAACTGGGAGCACGGCGCGTATGACCCGGAGACGGGGACATTGTATGTCGGGTCGTTCACCAACCTGGCCCTCCTCGCCCTGGGCAACCAGCCGCAACGCTCGGACATGAACTTCGTGCAGGCGGGCGGACAACTGCCATCGTTAGGCGACGGGCTGCCGGTCATCAAGCCGCCCTGGAACCGGGTCACGGCGATCGACATGAACACCGGCGACCACCGCTGGATGGTGCCCGCCGGCGAGACCCCCGACCGCGTGCGCAACCACCCGCTGCTCAAGGGGCTGGACCTGCCGCCGCTCGGGGGCTTCACCCGCCCCGTCCTGCTGGCCACGAAGTCCCTGCTGTTCGTGGGCGAGGGCTCCGGTGGGGCGTCCGTCCTCAAGGCGCTCGACAAGGCCACCGGGGCCACGGTCTGGTCGACGCGACTCAACGGGGCGGTCACGGCGCAGCCGATGACCTACATGGTCAACGGCAAGCAGTATCTTGCCGTCTGGACCGGTGCGGCGAGGAACAAGCCACCCAGTGAGCTGGTTGTGCTTGCACTCCCGTGACGTTCCGGGCGGGACCGGCACCTCGCCGGGCACCGCCGGTGTTCCACCCCTCGAAGCCCCCGATGAACCTCGCTGACGCCATTCGCACCCGTCGTTCCGTTCGCCAGTTCACCAGCCGCCCGGTGACCCGGGAGGAGCAGGAGCAACTCATTGCTGCGGCAACCCTCGCCCCCAACCATCGGCTCACGCAGCCGTGGCGCTTCTATGTGATGGGTCCCGAGGCACGACGCGCCTACGGTGCTGTCCTTGGCGCCCGCAAGGCGAAGAAGATCGAGGATCCAGCGGCCGCACAGGCCATGATCGACAAGGTGGCGGCCGCGGGCGCGGCCCTGCCGGCACAGATCGCGGTGGCGATGGTGCAGGCCGAGAACCTGGAGACGCGTGAAGAGGACTACGCCGCCACGATGATGGCGATCCAGAACCTGTCGCTGACGGCGGTTGCGATGGGGCTCGGCACGCACATCAAGACAGGGGCGATCATGGAGGATCCGCGGGCCCGCGCGGCGCTTGGCATCCCCGATGGTGAGCGGATCGTCTCGCTCATAGACCTGGGCGAACCCGCCGAGCAGCGGGAGCCCCTCGCGCGTCGCGCGCCGTCGGAAGTGACGGCCTGGTTGCCCTAGTCATCAGCAGCCGCCGGGTCGCACCTCGCGCCCGGCGGCGCGCTGGGGCTGCTACCCCTTGCGCATGATGCCCGCCTGGCCCAGCACGGCCGTGATCGCGCGGCCGAGCTCCTCCCGCTGGAACGGTTTTGCCAGCGCGGCCTGGAATCCCGCCTCGCGAAAGGCCGACATCGTGGGGTCATCCGCGTAGCCACTCGCCACGATCGCCCGCGCGTCCGGGTCCAGGGCGAGGATCTCGGCCATCGCCTGACGGCCGCCCATGCCCCCCGGGATGGTCAGGTCCATGATGAGCAGGTCGAACGGCATCCCCTGGGCC
>JAEUJL010000407.1 GCA_016794835.1 Gemmatimonadota bacterium
CCGCCGACCGCCAGCTGTTCGCCAACGGCTTCGCCACGGGCCAGTCGTTCATCTTCGACCTGTCCACACCAGACCAGCCGCGCATCGCCGGCCAGTTTGGCGACATGCAGGGGTATGCGCATCCGCACTCGTACCTGCGCCTGCCCAACGGCAACGTGCTGGCGACCTTCCAGATGCAGCACGAAGGCAAGCGTACGGTGCCCGGTGGCCTCGTCGAGCTCACCCCCGCCGGACAGTTCGTGCGTGCCACCTCGGCCAACACCCCCGGGGTCGATCCCGAACTGCGCGTCTACAGCGCCGGCATCGTGCCGCCGCTCGACCGCATCGTGACCACCACCACCGACATGAACGGGGACGCCAAGGCGTCGCGGCTCGTGCAGGTTTGGAAGTTGTCCGACCTGTCGTTGCAGCACACCGTGGAGTTGCCGGCGGGCCCGGCCGGCGAGGAGATGCTGAGCGCCGAGCCGCGGGTCCTGGGGGACGGGCGCACGGTCCTCGTCTCCACGTTCAGTTGCGGGTTGTACCTCATGGAGGGACTGGACGGCGCCACACCATCGGCGCGCCTCGTCTCCTCCTTCCCGCGCAAGCCGGACACCAACTGTGCGATCCCGGTGATTGCGGGGCGGTACTACCTCGTCACCGTACCGGCGTGGAGTGCCGTGGTCAGCCTCGACATCACGAATCCTGCCACACCGCGCGAGGTCAGTCGTATTTCGCTCGGCGCCGATGACGTGCCGCACTGGATCGCCCTGTCGCCCGACACGCGGCGCCTCGTGGTGACCGGGTACAAGGGCATGCAACATCGCGTCGTGATCGCCCAGGTCGACACCGCGACGGGCAAGCTCTCCATCGACGAGCGCTTCCGCGAAGAGGGCGCCACCGCCCCCGGGTATCTCATGCAAGGCAAGAGCTGGCCGCACGGTAGCCAGGCCGCGGGGATTCCGCACGGTGCGGTGTTCAGTCGGCCCACACCCTAACGAGCGAGGGGGCGCCCACCTGGTGAGCGCCCCCTCTCGTTGGCTCCACGAGTCCTTACATCCCGGCCGCAGGCTTCGCCGCAACCAGCCTCGCTAGCCAGCAAGGTGCGGGAAGAGCGGTAACGACCTTCGTCTCATCCGTCGCGCGCGCCCTGGGCGATCCTGGCGTACGCTATAAGACGGAGGGATCACCCCCGGCCCGTCAGAGGATCAGCTGCAGAACCTCAGCCGGCGGGCTGGCGCCCGAGAGCATCCCTGACACCAGGACGCTGGTGTCTACCACGACGCGCGGTTCAGCGCTCCCGCTTGCGTCGTGCCTTTCTGACGGCGGCGACCTCCTCGATCACTTCCGTCATCGACAACTCGTCCGTTCCAGCGACCCTTGCCCCAGCCTGCAGCCTCGCGAGCGCCAGGAGTGCCCGCCCCCGATTCCAGGCGTCCATTGCCGTTTCGAGGTCACCATCGACCACAGGGATCAACAGGGCCTTGGGCTCGCCCTCGGCGACCAGCGAAAGCGCCTCACCCTCGGCCAGGCGTTCGAATACCCGGCCGGGGGTGTTGCGCAGTTCACGATATGTGACGGTCTCTCGGCCCATGGTAGCGGGAATGGCTACGATCACGCTACAGACCGCGGTGGGAGCATGTCAATGCTGGCGGGGCTGCGGTCCGAGCAGGAATGGTGTTGGCACCCGGTGACGCTCGCCGGGACGGCGGCGGCGATGTGCACGAAGCACCGGTGACTGGCGCGTACGGCCCCCGGTGGCATCTTGTTCCGCATGCGACTCCCTGCCCTTTCCGCCCTGCTCGTCCTTGCGGGCTGTGCGACGGCCACGCGCATCCAGACGCCGCAGTACGACGCCTTCGCGGTGAAGTTCGGCGCGCTCGCCAACTTTCGCGTGCGGGGATTGATCGCCGGCGCCGATACCGCACGCCGCATCGACGCCACGTTGATGGTCTGGCCGCTGCGCGCGTCCAACGGCGACATCGTGATGGTCGACGC
>JAEUJL010000688.1 GCA_016794835.1 Gemmatimonadota bacterium
ATCGGCCACTCGATCGCCGACACGCAGATCGGCTCCGAGCAGGGGATCACGAACATCGCGCACCTGAGCTCGATGGCGGTGCGCGGCCCGTACAACCCCACCGGCGTCTCCGAGACGGAAAGCCGCCGCCGGATCTTCACCTGTCGGCCCACCACCCCCGCCGAGGCGCGGCCGTGCGCCGAGAAGATCCTCTCGCAGCTGGGCACGCGGGCGTACCGGCGCTCGCTGACCCCGAAGGACCTGCAATCGCTGGTTGGCTTCTACGACGAAGGGGCGAAGGAAGGCGGCTTTGAGCTGGGCGTGCGCACCGCGCTGGAGGCGATGCTCGCCAGCCCGCACTTTGTCTTCCGGTTCGAGGAACTGCCGGCCGGCGCGCGGGCGGGGGCCCGGTACGCCATTGGCGACACCGACCTGGCCACCCGCCTCTCGTTCTTCCTGTGGGGCACGCCGCCTGACGAGAAGTTGCTGGCCGCGGCACGCGCCGGCACCCTCTCGACCCCGGCCGGCCTCGCGGCGCAGACGAAGCGGATGCTCGCCGACCCGCGGTCCGAGGCCCTGGCCACGCGCTTCGCGGCCCAGTGGCTGCGCCTGCAGGACATCGACAAGGTGCACCCGGATGCGCTGCAGTTCCCCGACTTCCACGAGCAGCTGGCGACGGCGATGAAGGAGGAGACGCAGCGGTTCTTTGCGCACATCGTGCGGGAGAACCGCAGTGTCCTCGACCTGCTCTCCGCGGACTACACCTTCGTGAACGAGGCCCTCGCCCGGCACTACGGCATCCCGGGCGTGACGGGCGACGAGTTCCGCAAGGTCACCTACCCGGACGATCGCCGGCGCGGGTTGTTCGGCCACGCGAGCGTGCTCACCCTCACCTCCCATGCCAACCGGACCTCCCCGGTGCTGCGCGGGAAGTGGGTGATGGAAGTGCTGATGGGCACCCCGCCACCGGCGCCCCCGCCCAACGTCCCGGACCTCGAGAAGACCGGCGAGGCCAAGGAGGGGCGCATGCTGACGACCCGCGAGCGCATGGAGGTCCACCGGGCCAACCCGTCGTGCCGCTCGTGCCACAACTTCATCGACCCGATCGGCCTGGCGCTCGACAACTTCGACGTCACCGGCCGCTGGCGCATTCGCGAGTTTGATGCGCCGCTGGACACCAAGGGCACCTTCTACGACGGCACGGAGATCGCCACGCCGGCCCAGCTGCAGCAGGTCCTGCTCAAGCGCCCGGCGCCGATCGTCCGCAACTTCACGGCGAACCTGATGGCGTATGCCACCGGGCGCCGCATCGAGTACTTCGACCAGCCGGCCGTCCGCAAGATCGTGCGCGACGCCGAGTCCGGCGGGTACCGGTTCGGCGACTTCGTGCTCGGCGTGGTCACGTCCGATGCGTTCCGCATGAAGCGGGCGCCGGTCGCCGCCGACGCCGCCAACAGCTCTCACTAACTCACCGCACCCGGAGACTCCTCCATGCGCTTCGTCCCTGGCCAGCCCCTGCCGCGCCGCACCTTCCTCCGCAGCATGGGCGCCACCGTGGCCCTGCCCTACCTGGACGCGATGCTCCCGGTGGGACGTTCGGCCTCCCGGTTCGGCCCCACCGACCGGACGCGCTTCGTCGCCATCGAGATGGTGCACGGCGCGGCCGGGTCCAATGAGCTGGGGGCCAAGCTCAACATGTGGTCACCCGCCGCCACGGGAAGGAAGTTCGACCTCTCCCCCACCGCCCTCCAGTCGCTCGACCCGTGGCGCGACTACCTCACGATCATCTCCAACACGGACGTCCGTGAGGCCGAGCCCACGACGGCCAAGGAGATCGGCGGCGACCACTTCCGCTCCAGCGCGGTCTACCTCACGCAGTGCCACCCCAAGCAGACGGAAGGCTCCGACGTCCGGGTCGGCACGTCGCTCGACCAGATGTACGCCCAGCGGTATGGCCAGGAAACGCCGATCCCCTCGATGCAGCTCTGCATCGAGCCGGTCGACCAGGCCGGCGGATGCGCCTACGGCTATGCCTGCGTCTACACCGACTCGATCTCCTGGGCATCGCCCAACGAGCCGTTGCCGGTCATCCGCGACCCGCGCGTGGCCTTCGAGAAGTTGTTCGGGGTGGGCGGCTCGTCCGAGGAGCGCGCGGCGCGCCGACGCACCCGTCGATCCATCCTCGACTTCGTCTCCAGCGAGATGTCTTCGCTCAAGGCCCTCCTCGGCGCTGACGACAAGGCGCGGATGGATCGGTACCTCGAGGACATTCGCGAGGTGGAACGCCGCATCCAGCGGATCGAGGCGCGCAACGCCAGCGGCGAGGAGCGCGCCCTGCCCGGCGCCCCGGCCGGCGTGCCGGACTCCTTCTCCGAGCACGTCCAGCTGATGTTCGACATCCAGGCCCTCGCGTTCGCCGCGGATATCACCCGCGTCTTCTCGTTCAAGATGGGCCGCGACGGCTCCAGCCGCGTCTACCCGGAATCGGGCTCCGATCGGCCGTTCCACCCTGCGTCGCACCACGGGGGCAACGAACGCGGCGTCAAGGAATTCCAGCTCATCAACAAGTACCACGTCAGCCTGCTCCCGTACTTCCTCCAGAAGCTGAAGGACATCCAGGAGGGCGAGGCGAACATGCTGGAGAAGACCGTCATCATGTACGGCTCGCCGATGGCGGACGGCAACCTGCACAACCACCGCCGCTGCCCGCTCATCCTGCTCGGCCACGCCAACGGGAAGATCGAGGGTGGCACGCACATCAAGGCCGCCGACGGCACCCCGATGGCCAACGCGCAGCTCGCGATGATGCACACGCTCGGGTTCGACGACATGAAGACCTTCGGCGACTCGACGGGCGTCCTCTCCCTTCGCTCGTCGGACGCCTCGGTGGCGCCGGGCCACTCGTGAGGATGCGCATGCGACCGGTCCTCCGCATGGGCGCCGTGCTCGGCGCCACCTGGCTCACGTTAGGCGCCGCCGTCCCCGCGACAACGGCCGAGGCGCCCCTGGCGGACGCGGCCATGAAGCGCGACACGGCCCGCGTGCGGGCGCTCCTCAAGCAGGGCGCCGACGTGAACGCGGCGCAGGGCGACGGGATGACGGCGCTGCATTGGGTGGCGCAGTACGGCTTCGCCGACCAGGCGCGCATGCTGGTCTTCGCGGGCGCCCGGCTCGACGCCATCACCCGCAACGGGAGCTACACCCCGCTGCATCTCGCCGCGCGGTCCGGGCGGGCCGCGGTGGTGAGCGCCCTGGTCGAGGCTGGAGCCAACGTGAACCAACCCACATCGTCCGGCGGCGCCACACCGCTGCACCTCGCCGTCCAACAAGGCGATCCGGGCACGATCAAGGCCCTCCTGGACAAGGGCGCGACGGTGGACGCCACGGAGGGGGCGTGGAAGCAGACGCCGCTGATGTGGGCGGCCGCCTACAACCGCACCAAGGCCATTGAGCTGCTCCTGGCGCGTGGCGCGAGCGTGAAGCAGCTGTCGCTGGTGGAGAACACGAAGGCGCGGGAAGCCGCGGACCGGACGTCGATGACCTCGCGTGCCCGTCGCGTGGCTGCGCTCAAGCAGGCGGAGCGCCCGCAGGCGGCCGTTGGTGCCGCTGCAGCCCCCGGATTCGAGCGCCCGGGCGCCACGACGGTCACCGCGCGACCCGACAGCGCTGCACGCCGTGACTCGATGCCGGCGCGGCTGCCCCGCCCGGCCTCGGACTCGGGGCGCGCGGTCGCGGCACGCACCGATTCCGCCGCACGTCCCGCGGCACCGCGCCCCGACTCGGGGATGCGCGCGCGTCCGCCCGCCGACAGCGGGAACAACCCGGCGGCACGTGCGTTAGGCTACACCGACCTGCTCGGCAACCGCGGGGGACTCGCCCCCCTGCACTTTGCGGCGCGCGATGGAAACATCGAGGCGGCCCTGATGCTGCTGGACGCCGGCGCCGAGATCAACCTGCGCACGGGCGGCGATTCGTCGACGGCGCTGCTGCTCGCGTCGATCAACGGCCACTTCGACCTCGCCGAAGCGCTCCTCAAGCGCGGGGCCGACCCGAAGATCGCCAACCACGCCGGGGCCACGCCGCTCTACACGGCCCTCAACGTGCAGTGGGCCGCCAAGTCGATGTACCCGCAGCCCACCGCGCAAAAGCAGCAGCAGACGACCTACCTGCAGCTGATGGAAGACCTGATCAAGGCCGGCGCGGACGTCAACGCCCGGCTGTCCAAGCATCTCTGGTTCATGTCGTACAACTTCGACCTGCTGGGCGTAAACACGCAGGGGGCGACGCCCTTCTGGCGCGCGGCCTATGCGACCGACGTGCCCGCGATGAAGCTCCTGGTGAAGCACGGCGCGGACCACAAGCTCCCGACCACCAAGCCGGCGGGGCGCATCCGCACGGAAGACGCCCCATCGGACGATGGCAACGCGGGGAAGGATCCGAGCGGGCTCCCGCCGGCCGTTATCGGCGGGCCTGGCGTGTACCCGATCCACGCGGCGTCGGGCGCCGGGTACGGCGAAGGCTTCGCGGCCAACTCGCACGTGCATGCCCCGGACTCGTGGCTCGCGTCGGTGAAGTACCTGGTCGAGGAACTGGGGCACGACCCCAACCAGCGCGACATGAACGGCTACAACGCGCTGCACAATGCCGCGTCGCGCGGGGACGACGAGCTGATCGACTACCTGATCTCGAAGGGGGTCGACATCACGGCTGTCAGCCGCAAGGGCGAGACGGTGGCCGACATGGCCAACGGGCCGGTGCAGCGCATCCCGCCGTTCGTCGAGACCGTGAAAAAGCTCGAGAAGCTCGGGTCCAAGAACAGCAACAAGTGCAAGAGCTGTTGAGCTGACTCCTCGCGTTTGGTCCAGCTGGCCCCGGGTGCACCGGGGCCAGTTTTTTTTCGACCGCTGATCGCGCGAGGCGCCTCCCTCCCCGCAGCACGAGATACGCGCCGCGCCCGCCGAACTCAGGTTGCCGTGCGGACCGCGCCCGCCAGGTCGTCGAGGTACTGCGCGCCGAGCGCCGCGTCGTAAACGATGAGCGGCGCGCGCTTCGCCCCCAGCCGTTCCGGCAACGACGCGTACAACCCCAGCTGGTGCGCCAGGACGTCGGGGGTGTCGGCGAGGCGCCGGGCACCTGCCGGACGCGCGTGCAGCAGGTCGTCGAGCGGCACG
>JAEUJL010000692.1 GCA_016794835.1 Gemmatimonadota bacterium
CAGCAGGCCGCCGAGCATCCAGGCGCTCTCGCCACCACCAGTGATGTTGCGGAAGCGCCCGAGGGCGCCGAGCCGGGTGGCATCGGCGGCCTCAGGGGTGCTGACGGTCGAGGGCTGGATGATATCCGGGTCCTCGGCCTCGAGGAGCGTGTCGGTCACGCTAGAGCAGGCGAGGAGGATCGCGGCGGCACCAGCAGCGAGCGGGCCGCGCAGGATCGGAGTATTCCGAAGCATGTGGGTTCTCACAGTTGGTGTTTAGTAGCGGAGGTTGACGCGGAACGTGATGTACTTCGGCGGGCCTGCGGTGAGCAGCGTGGCCTGCGTGTCGCCCTGGCTGTAGTTCTGTTCAGGGTCCACGCCGGTCCAGTCTGTCCAGACGGCGAGGTTGCGTGCGGCGCCGACGATCGTGGCGCCCTTGGCGCGGGCGAAGGTCCGGGCCCAGCGATCCGGGAGGGTGAAGGTCGCCGACAGCTCGCGGAAACGGATGAAGGAGTTGTCCTCGATGTACCCGTCCAGCGTGGTGACCGGGGTCTTGAAGCGCTGCGCGACGGCACGGGCCTGGCGATAGAGCGGCGGGTTCAGGGTCGACGTCTCGAGGCAGGACACGGCCTGCTGGCAGAGGAACTGCTGCTCCGAGTTGAGGACCTTGAAGCCACTCTTGTGGTCGACGAGCCCCTGGATGCGGAGCCGGCGATTGAAGAGGTCGATGCCGTTGATGACCGAGACCTCAAGCCGCGGCTGCGAATACCCGCGGAAGATGGCGCTGTCCGCGACGGTGATCTCCGACGGGACGATGATGCCGTCGTTGTTCGCATCCGCGTAGGTGTAGGGCCGCTGCCAATAGCCGTTGAGCGGGTAGCCCGGGCGCTGCTGGATCGTGGTGCCGATGATCGGCGGGATCGGCTTGCCCTGCGCGTCATTGCCGAGGGTCACCAGCTCGTTCGAGTTGTGCGAGCCGTTGAAGGTGACGTCCCACGCGATGTTGCGGCGGTTGAGCAGCTGTGCCGTGATGAGGGCCTCGTAGCCCCAGTTGCGGACCGAGCCGAGGTTCTTCAGGACCGTCGCCGAGGACGAACCGGCGGACGGTGCGATCACCTGGTTGATGAGCGCGTCCTGCGAGGTCTTGCGGTAGTAGGTGAACTCGAAGTTCACGCGCTCGGAGAAGAGGCGCGAGTCGAACCCGGCCTCGATTTCCTGCGACCGTTCCGGCTTGAGGTCGAGGTTGCCGAGCGCCGCCGAACGGAGGCCGGCCACCTCAGCCGACGCGATGTTCGTCGAGACGACACCAAAGGTGCGCAGCGCGTCGTTCGGGCCCGGCTGCACGCCCGAGGAACCCACGGCACCGCGGAGACGGAACTGGCTCAGCCAGCTCATCTTCGGGAAGAAGCTCTCGTCCGACATCACCCACGAGATGGCGCCCTTCGGGTAGAAGACGCGCTGGAAGTTCGTACCGAATGCGGAGTTCTGGTCGGTGCGGACCGCGGCGGTCAGGAAGAGCCGGTCATTCAGGGCCACCTGCTCCT
>JAEUJL010000503.1 GCA_016794835.1 Gemmatimonadota bacterium
AGGCGATCGGCGTGCCCGGATACGCGCGCTTGAGGAACTGGTAGGTGCCCCCCGTTTCGGGGATCGCGCCGGCGAGTTCGGCGAAGCTCAACGCCCCACAGAGCGCCATCAACCCTGTCACCAGCCAGGCCGCAAGCTCCAACCCGGGGGACCCGACCTCGCGCGCAATGGCGCTCGGCACGATGAAGATGCTTGCCCCGATCGTCCCGCCCACCACGAGGGCGATCGCCTCGACCGGCCCCAGCCCGCGCTTGAGGTGACCGCCGCTGCCCGTGCTCACGTGCGCGTCCGCACCACAGCGCGATCCAGCGCCGCGAGGAAGGCCTCCACCTCGGCGTCACCCATCGGCGTGGACAGGCAGGCCGTGCCGGCCCGGGTGATGATGACGCCTTCGTCCAGCAGCGCGGCATGGAGGCCGGCGATCCGTCGCGAGGCCACCGCGCTGCTGGCGGCAAACTCCCGGTAGGTGCGCGGGGGGCGATCCCCCCCGAGGATGCGGGCAAACGAGCCATCGCCCCCGGCACAGAGCGCCTCGCCATGCCGACGGAAGACGTCATCCATCCCGGCGCGCACGCGAGCCCCCAGGGTGTTGAGCCGGTCGACTTCTGCCCGTGTGTAGTGTTCCATCGCCACGAGCCCGGCGACCATCGTGAGGGGGTTGGCACTGAACGTGCCCCCGGAAAGCACGCGGGGGCCACCACCTCGCGGGTCCAGCAGCTGCATGATCTCCGCACGCCCACCCACCGCTCCCACCGGCAGCCCCCCGCCCATGATCTTGCCGAGGGTGGTGAGGTCCGGCGTGCCGCCGTATCGCTCCTGGCCCCCCGCGTACCCCAGCCGGAAGCTCACGATCTCGTCATAGACCAGGACGATCCCATGGTGACGGGTCAGCGCCGTCAACCGATCGAGGAACCCCGGATCCGGGATGGGACTGCCGGCCTGGGATGCCAGCGGATCCACGAGAAAGCAGGCGATCTCGTGGCCATGCTGGTCCAGCAAGCGCTCGACGACATCGAGGTTGTTGAAGGGGACAGTGAGGACCTCCCCGAGGACCTCGGGTGAGAGCCCGCCCGAGTTCGGCGTGGACACCGGGGCCGTCTCGGGGCCCCACGCCGTGGGGGCGCTCTTCACCGAGACCTGCACGTAGTCGTAGTAGCCGTGGTAGAACCCCTCGAACTTCGCGATTCGGTGCCGGCCGGTGAACTCACGCGCCAGCTTGACCGCGAGCATGACGTTCTCGGTCCCCGAGTTGCCAAAGCGCACCTGCTCGATGCTCGGGACCCGCTCCACGAGGTGGCGCGCGAGGTGGACTTCTTCCTCACCCGGCTCGGACCATGCCGTCCCGCGCTGCGCCTGCCGGACGATCGCCGCCACGATCGCCGGGTGGGCGTGGCCGTGGATGAGCGACGTCATGTTGTTCACGAAATCGAGCCGCTCCACCCCGTCGACGTCGGTGACGCGGCAGCCCGCCGCCGAGCGCGCGTAGATCGGGTACGGCTCGTGGAAGTAGTGCACGCGGGATGTACCGCCCGGGATGTAGCGGCAGGCCTCCTCGAACAGGAGCCTGGTGGCGCTCGTGGCGGCGGTACTCATGCGCGGGACGGTGGAGGGGTTGATCGACGACTACGGCGGCGCTCCCCCCTTGTACCAACTCCCGCGCCGCACGCGCC
>JAEUJL010000551.1 GCA_016794835.1 Gemmatimonadota bacterium
GACTTGTCGGGAGGGGGGAACGATGGCATTGGAGCCGCAATCACTGCCGTGGGCGTCGGATCGTGCCGTGGTGTTGGTCCACGGGATCGGGAACGCCAAGCCGGGCGACTACCAGGAACTCAAGGCCGGGGTGGAGGCGGCGCTCGGCCCTGCCGCGGCCGACACGGCCGTCTACCAGTTGTTCTACGACCAGGTCAACGACTGGTTCGCCGCCAAGTCGCAGCTGGGCACCCTCCTCACGCAGGCGGTTTCCGCCCTGTCCGGCAAGATCGCCGATCCGCAGGTGGGCGATTCCATCGCGGATACCATCGGGGACGTGCTGTGGCCCGTGCTCGTGGCCGATGCCCGGACCGCGGTGCGCGAGGCGTACCTGGCGCAACTCAAGCAGGTCGTGGCGGACGGGAATGCGGCCGGCGTCCGCACCCGGGACCAGAAGCTCACGATCATTTGTCATTCGCTGGGGTGCTTTCATACCTACGAGGTGTTGCACCACGCCTCCCAGACTGCCTCGCACCGGTTGCGGCCGTCGTCAGAGGGGGTGCGGTTTGCCAACGTGATCTTCATGGCCTCGCCGGTGCAGCTCATCCGCACCGTCGCGGAGGCCATGGGCCCGCTGGTCCCCAATCGCCGGTGGCTGTACACGGTGCAGGGCGACGCGCTCAGCATCCCCGGCGAGACCACCGTGTCCGGGCGGAAGGTCTCCTCCGTGGAGCGTTGGGTGTCGATCACCGGCAAGCTGGATCCCGTGGGCGGTTGGTTCTTTCGGAACCAGGCGGACTGGGCGTCGATGAATGTGCCGGGACAGGAGACGTTCTTCGATGAGCAGAACGCCTTCAACGTCAGTACGAGGCAGGAGTGGGCCAACGCACTGAAGCCACTCGTCTCCGGCGGGCAACCGAAGATCCAGCCCACCAATCCGCACAGCTGGGAAGTGTACGTCGCCAACCACGCCACCCAACTCCGCGACTGGATCCTCGCATGAGAACCCGCCTGCTTTGTGCGGCGCTGGGGATGGCCGCCACGCTCGGTGCACAGCCAGCGACGCGCTTTGACGCCTCACTCGTCCGCCGGGCGACGCTGGGGCAGTTGCTGGACGGCGCTCGCGTCGGCGACTCGATCGCCGGGTTTCGCACCAGTGCCCCGGTGGTGGACTCGATGGTGCAGGCCCTGTTGCGGCACCTCGATCGCCCCGAGCTCCGACGGCTGCCGCTGCATGTCATCGGCGACTCGCGCGCGTCGTGGGGTGTGGTGGGTCGCCGGACGCGCCCGGTGGGATATGCGGCACGGGACACCATCGCCCTGAACCAACTGGCCGAGGTGGTGGGGCAGGAATACCGCGACGCCCTCGCGCCGAAGTTGAGCCGCGCGGCGATCGATTCCTTGCTCGACCCGTTCGAGGCGTTCGATGTCATCCGGCGTGCCGCGTCGAAGGACATGAGCCTCGAGAAGTTGCGGCGGTTCGAGCGCAAGTACGGGCCCGGCACTCCCAAGTTGAACCTTGCCGAAGTCGTGCTCAACTATGGCGCGCAGTGGCTCCCCGCGTTCCGGCCGAAC
>JAEUJL010000674.1 GCA_016794835.1 Gemmatimonadota bacterium
CGCGTCGGGCGTGTAGATCTGCAGCCGGGACTGCCGGTCGTGGACCACGAGCGTGTCGTGGCTCCGCAGCATGAACAGGATCCCGTCGAACTCGCCGGGCCCCAACCCCTTCCGGCCGATGGACCGAAGGAACGATCCGTCTGGCGCAAAGACGCGCAGCTCGGTGCTCCCACCGTCCGCGATGACCACCCGGCCGTCGCGAAGCCGGGCGACGCCAAGCACCTGCGCGAGCTCCGTTGGTCCGGTGCCGCCGGCGCCTCCAATGCGCACGAGCGGTTGGGAGCCCACGCTCCACGAGGCGGCCGGCTTGTCCGACCGCTGGTAGCTGATGAGGCGCGCACCCGCGCTATCCCTGACCTGTTGCGCACCGGCCGACGCGGCCAGCGCCACCCCGAGGGCCAGGCAGGGACCGACGCGCCTCATGGGTGAATGCCCAGCTGGCGATTGTAGGAGTCGACGTCAAAGGCCCCGATCGACGAGGCGACCACTCCGGTCGCGTCGAACTGCCATCGCTCGGACCCGCTGATCCGGACGGAGCGGCCGGTGCCGCCGGGGCCGGAGTTGGTGCCGGTCAGGGTCCAATGGTACTCCACCTCGTCCTCGCGAACGTCCAGCCCGTCCATGGCAACGACCAGGTCGGGAAAGGCGGTCATGAACCCACGGGCGGACTCGGCGATTGCGGCTCGTCCCACAGCGGGCGGGCCGCCGTTGATCGCGAGGGTGCCGTCCGCCGCGAAGAAGGACGCCACCGCTTCGGGGTCCTGGCTGCACCAGGCAAGGGTATACCTGGCCGCAAACAGCTGTAGTTGCTCCGGGGTCATTGGCTCGGCGGGGAGGGTGCTGGTCTTTCTCTCGTTCCGAGGTCTATCCTCTGGAGCGCGGGGAGGGAAGGCCGGCGCGGGTTCCCACGGTTCACACCCGGTGCCTGGCGGCGTCCCACCGAACGTCGGACGGACGGCGCGCGTACACCTGACACGTATGCCAATTCCCATCGGATCTTTCGCCCTGCTCGGCGCTGTGTGGCTCGTCGGGGCTGGAACGCTCCCGGCGCAAGGGCCGGACTCGCTTCGCCTCTCCATGGAAGACGCCGTCCGGCGCGTGGTTCGCGAATCGGACGAGGCGCGCATCGCCCAGGCGCAGGTGGAGGTGACGGACGCGCAAATCACGACGGCCCGCGCGGCGGGACTCCCCCAGGCGCGGCTGTCGTCCCAGTACAGCCAGGTGCTCCGGAATGCCCGCGCGGAGATCGTGGGCCAGAGCATCTTCGGCCAGAACTACAACTACACCGGGAACGTCAACTTCTCGCAGGTGCTCTTCCAGGGCGGACGGGTGTTTGCCGGGGCGCGTGCCGCGGGCGATGCGCGTCGCGCGGCCTCCCACAGCCGGGCGGAGACCGAGGCCACCCTCGCGGTGGACGTGCAGCGGGCGTACCTGAACGCTCAGCTCGCGCGCGAGTTGTTGCAGATCCAGGAGCGCAACGCGCAGTTGGCGTCGGAGCGCCTGACCCTGGTGGAGCAGCTGGAACGGGGGGGGCGGGCGTCGCGCTTTGATGTGCTCCGCTCGCGGGTGGAGCGGGCGAACCTGGAGCCGCAGGTCCTCGCGGCGCGGAACGCCGTGGAGCTCGCGACCATTGAGCTGCGGCGCATCCTGAACCTGCCTTCCACCAGCGTGGTCGCCCTCACGAGTGTGCTGGACACCGCCGGGTTGCGCGCACTGGCCGCCACCGTGAGCGCCGACTCCATGACCAACCCGTTGCGGGCCTCCGAGCGGGCGGCGCAGTCGAGCCTGGAGGCGCGGCGCGAGGGGATCAAGGTCGCGCGGGCCGACCTGATGCCGACGGTCACCGCCTTCTTCCAGACCGGGTACACGGCCCTCCCCAGCTCCAACGGTTTCCCGACGGTGTGGGGCCGCACCTCGTTGGCGAACTGCGGCACGCCCAATCCGACGCGTCCCTGCCAGAACAACGGGTGGTTCGAGGACCGCAACTTCGGGTTGCAGGTGGCGTGGCCCCTCTTCGACGGGCTGCGCAGCAAGGGGAACATCGACCTCGCGCAGGCCCAGACCAAGCTCGCCCAGCTCCAGCTGGACCAGGAGCGGGAGCGGGTGGCCGTCGAGCGGTCGCGGACGTGGGCGGAGTTCCGCCGGGCTGAGGCGGCGTTCGATGCCCAACGAGAGAATGCATCGCAAGCCGAGGAGGCGTGGAAGATCGCCGCGTTGCGGTTCGAGCGCGGGCTGTCCACGCAGCTCGAGGTGGCCGATGCGCAGCTCCTGCTCCTCACGGCCCGCACCAATGCGGCGCGGGCCAGCACCGAGTTCTACCTCGCGACCGCCGACCTGGCGCGCGCCCGTGGGCTGCCGATTCCGCTGCCGCCCACCCGTCCGACTTCACGATAGAGGTGTTCGTGTCCCGATTGACATTGGCGCGCGCGTGCGGCGTGCTGCTGGTCCTGGTGGTGGTGGCGTGCAAGCG
>JAEUJL010000695.1 GCA_016794835.1 Gemmatimonadota bacterium
TCGCCCGCGATGCGGGCCACCGCGACCAATGCACCGGTCACGATCCCCGGCATGGCCGTACGCAGCACGATCGAGAGCGAGGTACGCCAGCGTGCGTAGCCGAGCGCGAGCGCGGCCTCGCGCAGCGAGGACGGCACGAGCCGGATCATCTCCTCCGTCGTTCGCGTCACGAGCGGGATCATCATGACGCCAAGGGCAATGCCACCGGCGAGCGCGGAGAAGTGTCCCACCGGTCGCACGAGGACCTGCCAGGCAAAGATCCCCATCACGATCGAGGGCAGTCCGTTCAGGATGTCCGAGAGGAACCGGACGGCCGAGGCCAGGCGCTGCGATCCCTGCTCGGCGAGGTAGAGTCCCGCGCCGATTCCGAGGGGCAGGCCGATCGCCGTCGCCGTGCCCACGAGCACCAGGGTTCCGGCGATCGCATTGGCCATCCCGCCGCCGGACTCGCCGACCGGCCGCGGCATCTTCGTGAAGAAGTTGAGGTCCAGGGCGGACGCCCCCTCCTTCACCAGGTGAAAGAGGATGAAGACCAGCGGCAGCGTGGCCAGGATGGCTGCCCCGTACATGATGCCCAGCATGATCGAGTTTGTCACGCGCCGGCGCCGGAGCGACCGCCCCGTCCGTTCGATGGCCGCACGCTGCGACCCGGTTGGCCGTGCCGGGGTCATCGGCCTTCGCGCCCCACGCGCCCGACCAGCCACCGGGCCAACATGTTGACCAGGAGGGTCACACCCAGCAGCACCGCACCACAGGCCATCAGCGCCGCGGTGTGAAATTCCGTCGAGGCTTCCGCGAACTCGTTGGCGATCACGGACGCCAGCGTGTATCCCGGGGCAAACAGCGACGCGGACAACTCGGCGCGATTGCCGATCAGCATCGTGACGGCCATGGTCTCGCCAAGGGCGCGCCCCAGGCCGAGGATGATCCCGCCGATGATGCCTGACCGGGCGTAGGGTACCACGGCATCGCGAATCATCTCCCAGCGCGTGGCCCCGAGGGCAAGTGCGGCCTCCCGCTGGGCGCGCGGCACGGCCATCAGCACCTCACGGGAGACGGCGGAGATGTAGGGCAGGATCATGATCGCCAGGATGATCGCGGCGGCGAGCATGCTGTTGCCGTAGGCCGGGCCGCTGAAGAGCGGCGTCGCACCGAGGCCGAGCGTGGTGGCCAGGAACGGCATGACCGTCTCACGCAGCACGGGGAGCAGGACGAAGATGCCCCAGAGGCCGTAGACGACGGACGGAATCGCGGCCAGCAGGTCCACAAGGAACGCGACGGGCTGGCGAAGCCAGGGCGGCGCGAACTCCGAGAGGAAGATGGCGACGCCCAGGGCAAACGGCGTCGCGAGGAGCAGGGCGAGCACGGAGGAGACGATCGTGCCGTAGATCATCGGCGCCGCGCCGAACTCCCCGGCCCCGACATCCCAGGTGCTGCCGGTCAGGAAGCTGAAGCCGAACTTCGAGAGCGCCGGCCAGGCCCCGATCATGATCTCGATCGCGATGAAGCCGAGCAGCGCGGGAATGGAGACCGCGCACAACAACGTCACGACGCGGTAGATGCGATCCCCGGTCGAACTTCCCTCGATACCTGCGGCGTCGGCGGGAACCGACGCCACAGGGGCTGCAGCTGCCGGTTGGTTCACTGCGCGACGCCCTGGATGGTGGCGAGACGCTCAGCGAGCTGGGTCGCGAGGGCGGAGGGGAGCGGGGCGTAGTCGAGTGACGCTGCGCTCTGCTGGCCGGCGCCGTACATCCAGCGCATGAAGTCCACGAGCTTCTTCGCCTTCGCGCCGTCGGCCTGGTTCTGGTACACGAGCAACCAGGTGAACGACGAGATCGGGTAGGCATTCGCCCCCGCGGCGTTCACGATCGACACGCGATAGTCCGAGTCCTTGCCGAGCTGCGACATGGCGCCCTCGGCGGCCGCGGTGATCGATTCGATCGTCGGCTCGACCGCTGCGCCGCTCGCGTTCTTCACCTTCGCCGACGGCAACCGATTCTGCTTGGCGTAGGCCAGTTCCACGTAGCCGATGGTCCCTGGCGTCTGCTTCACACTGCCCGAGACGCCTTCGTTGCCCTTGCCGCCAAGCCCGACGGGCCAGGTCACCGACTTCCCCTTGCCCGGTCCCGCCTTCCACGCGGCAGACACGGTGGTGAGGTAGTCGGTGAAGATGTAGGTCGTGCCAGAGCCGTCGGAGCGGTGCACCACGAGGATGTCCTGCGCGGGGAGCTTCACGCCGGAATTCTCCGCGGCGATCCGCGGGTCGTTCCACTTCGTGATCTTGCCCAGGAAGATGTCACTGATGAGGTCACCGGTGAGCGTCAGTGGCGCGCTCACATCCGGCAGGTTGTATGTAATGACAACGGCGCCGAGCACAGTCGGGAAATGCAGGACCGGGCCGCCCTTGGCGGCCGCGAGTTCCGCGTCGGACATCGGACCGTCCGACGCGCCAAAGTCGACGGTCCCCTCGGACAACTGCTTGATGCCCGCGCCAGATCCGACCGACCCGTAGTTGATCTTCACCCCG
This sequence comes from Gemmatimonadota bacterium, assembly GCA_016794835.1. Lineage (GTDB taxonomy): Bacteria > Gemmatimonadota > Gemmatimonadetes > Gemmatimonadales > Gemmatimonadaceae > RBC101. Next base: position 2,531 of record JAEUJL010000695.1, read on the forward strand.
GTCTGCCCCGCATAGTCGGAGAACCACTTCAGGTAGATCGGGTACGGGAAGGTCGCTCCCGCGCCGTTCAGGTCGACGGAGGAAGAGGAGCTCGCCCCAGCCGTGCTGTCGGAGGAGCCGGACTCGGACCCTCCGCAACCCGTTAGGACGACAAGACTTGTGGCGATGGACAACGCGGCAGCGAACCTGGCGTTCACAGGGGGACTCCTGATGGGTGATAGGGCGCCTTCAAGATCGCTGGCCGGGTCAGTTACACAGATCCGAAATGTGTAACGGCATCGTCACGAGATGCCCGGGACGCGAAGGGCCGGCACCGGGGAGGTGCCGACCCTTCGGTCGAGGCGATTTGGGCTACTTCTGGGCGTAGGTGGTCCAGCCCTGCCACCACTTGGCGCCCCCGGGGGCCGCGGCACCCCGGTACGCGGTCCCCGTGACGGCCGTCCCTCCCGCCGTCAGGAGCTTGCCGGTGAAGGGACTGAGGCCACCGGTGGCGATCGACGACCCGCTCGCCGGCGTCCAGTCAAAGGCGCTGACCGTCGTGGCATCCGTGATGGTCGCCGGGAAGGCCGTGAAGGCCGCCGCCCCGGTGCCGGTTCCCGCGGCGATGTTGTTCGCGGACGCGTCAAAGGAGAAGCGAGCGGAGCCGGTCTCGAACACGTTGGTCGACTCGTAGTACGAGACATTGCGGATGGCCAGGTCGGCGCTCGCCAGGTCCGGCGTCGCCGTGCCGCCGCCGCGGGTATACGTGTCCTGGTCGCGGACGGAGAAGGCGGCACGCGGCCAGCGCGCGAGGACGCCATTCACGTAGTACCCGCCGGTGCCGCGACGGAGGAGCATCCCGATGCCCCCCGAGGTGCCGGAGCCTACGCTCGAGTTGCCGGTGCCCACGAGGGTGAAGTTGGCGACGACCGGGACGTTGAACGGATTGGAGTTGAAGCCGTTGGTGCAGCCGGCGCCGTCGCAGCCGTCGTTCTCGATCCCCTGGGGATCAGTCGCCACGTTCTGGCCCGGGAGCGGATTGATGTTGACCGTCGCCGACTGCATCCCGATGAGGAACTGCAAGCGCCCGCGGTAGCCCTCGGACATGTCGAAGTGGTCGTCGCCGGTCTCGTACGACACGAGGTTCGTGGCGTTCACGGTGCCGCCGAACCACTCGAAGGCGTCGTCCAGGCCGTACAGCGCCTGCAGGTACGACAAGCGCGTGCCGCTGCCCACGGCGGCGAAGGTGAACGAGTTCAACTCCTGGTTGGCGCGCGGCGCGAAGCCGGCAAACTCGACGCGGACGTACCGGAGTTCGCCACTGTCATCGGCGTCGTTGGTGCCGCCGCCGTAGGTGATCGTGTAGTTCTTCCCGCTGGCCACCGTCGTGCCGTCGGTGCCCGTGCCCTCGACCTCGGGGTTCGCGCCCGTCTTGTTGGTCGTGGCGTTCCCGACGATGATGAGCCCGCCCCAGTCGCCGGCGCGGCGCGAGCCGACCGCCTTCGAGGAGGTCATCACGATCGGGGCGTCTGCGCGGCCCACCGCGAGGATCTTCGATCCGCGAAGGACGAAGAGCGCCGAGCCTTCGTTCCCCTTGATCACCGTGCCCGGCTGGATCGTCAGCGTGGCGTTCCCGGTGACATGGATGAAGCCAGCCAATGTGTAGGCCGTGTCCGCGTACCAGGTGGTGTTCGTCGTGACGTCCCCGGTGATCGTCTTGCTGAACGACCCGAAGGGTAGGGTGGTGGCGGAGACTTCGCTGGACGGGGTGGAGGACAGCCCGCTGCGCACGGCAAGGACGCGATACCGATACAAGGTCTGGACCTTCAGTCCCGTATCGTCATAGGTGAGCGTGCCGGCCGTGGCGGGCGCCGTGACGGTGCCGGCCTGCGCAAAGCTGCCGGCCGCGCCTTCGGCGCGTTCGATGGTGTAGGAGCTGATGCCCGTGGCGCTGGGAATGGTCACGCGAATGGCCGAGGAGCTGGTGGCAGCTGCCTGGACACCAAGGGGAGCATTCGGCGCCGTTGGGGCGGCGGGATCATCGTCTCCACAGGCAGTGGCGACGAAGGCAAGAAGGGCGAGATGGCGAAGGCGCATGAGGAGGGCGTGGCGCAGAGCGCGGGGAGGGTAAGCCGAGCGGCCGGTCCCCTGGGGAACCGGCCGCTGGAAGAAGCCAAAGCCAGAAAACAGCCGTATATCGAACCGGTCACGAACCGGTCACGGCAGCCGGGTTACGGGCGCCACTGCAACCCCATCTGGAAGACGCGACCCTGGCGGTAGTACTCGCGGGTCAC